>NZ_JBFTMK010000310.1:0-5972 GCF_056396965.1 Pseudomonas sp. 05N434 | reverse complement strand
GCGCTGTTGCGTTCGATCACACGGTCACCACCACCTTCAGCAAGGGTTTGGCCTTGTGGAGTGCGATCGGTACCGTCAGCGGCCAGGGTTTGGCCTTGTGGAGTGCGATCGGTACCGTCAGCAGCCAGGGTTTGGCCTTGTGGGGTACGGTCGGCACCGTCAGCAGCCAGGGTTTGGCCTTGTGGGGTACGGTCGGCACCGTCAGCAGCGAGGGTTTGGCCTTGTGGAGTGCGGTCAGTACCGTCAGCAGCCAGGGTTTGGCCCTGTGGAGTGCGATCCGAGCCATCCTGGGTGATCAGGCCTTTTTCTTTCAGGCGCTCGTTACCGTTGGCACCATCGGCAACGGTCTGGCTGAACACCGAGTGGCTGTCTTTGACTTGTGGAGTGGCCTGATCGGCAGCCGGCAGAGCAAAAGCGGTGCTGGCTAACATTGAGAGGGTCAGGCTAAGCAGTAATTCGCGTTTCATGATGGGTTGCTCCTTGGGAGGGCGATAAAGTGGGTACGAGTTCAATGCTACTCTCGATAAGTCGATATAAAAGTTCATAAACGCAATGGTAATAATCAACGGAATTGATTGTTTGGCCGAGCGGCTCTAGAACGGGCGTTTCCGGCGAACGTTTTTGCACTGAGGTGGGTATTTTCGACTCATTTTCGCCTCGCAAAAGTGCGGGGTCGGTAACGCTAAAAAGGGAGGGGCGAGACGGCTATTTGCGTTCGAATCGGCCTTCGGGTTAAACCTGCGGGCCGTTTTCCAGTCGTACATTTCATGGCAGGCCGGTTCTGGCCTAACGTTTCATCAGTGCGTCGCTGTCAGGGCGCTCAGTCGTATTCAGGAGCTCTGTGCAATGACGCGCACTCGTAAAATGCTTGCCTGGACCTCCGCCAGCCTCGTTGTGCTGCTGGCCGTCCTGGTGCTGATCATCGCGTTCTTCGATTGGAACCGGATCAAACCGCCCCTTAACGCCAAAGTCTCCGAAGAACTGCATCGTCCGTTCGCCATCAACGGCAACCTCGCGGTGGTCTGGCAGCGCGAGCCCGACGAAGGCGGCTGGCGGGCCTGGGTACCGTGGCCGCATGTGGTGGCCGAGGACCTGAGCCTGGGCAACCCGGACTGGTCGAAGCAACCGCAGATGGCCACCCTCAAACGCGTCGAGCTGCGTATTTCACCACTGGCCTTGCTGACACAGCGGGTGACGATCCCGCGCATCGACCTGACCGAGCCCAATGCCGACCTGCAGCGTCTGGCCGACGGCCGCGCCAACTGGACATTCAAGTTCGACCCCAAGGACCCGAATGCCGAGCCTTCTAACTGGGTGCTGGACATCGGTGCCATCGGCTTCGACAAGGGCCATGTCACGCTCGACGACCAGAGCCTGAAAACCCGCCTCGACTTGCTGATCGATCCGCTGGGCAAGCCGATTCCGTTCAGTGACATCGTCGGCGACAAAGCGGCGAAAACCGCGCTTGAGAAGGGCGGTTCGCCGCAGGATTACGCGTTCGCGTTGAAGGTCAAAGGCCAATACCACGGCCAGAATCTGGCTGGCCAAGGCAAAATCGGTGGTTTGCTGGCCCTACAGGATGCCGCCAAGCCGTTCCCGCTTCATGCGCAAATGCAGATTGCCGACACCAGCGTCGAACTGGCCGGCACGCTCACCGATCCATTGAACCTCGGCGCCCTGGATCTGCGCCTGAAACTGGCCGGTGCCAGCCTGGGCAATCTCTATCCGCTGATCGGCGTGACCCTGCCGGATACCCCGCCGTACGCCACGGATGGGCATTTGACCGCCAAGTTGCATGAGTCGGGCGGGGCGGTGTACCGCTATGAGGACTTCAACGGCAAGATTGGCGAGAGCGACATCCATGGCAACCTGGCTTATGTCGCGAGTCAACCGCGGCCCAAGCTCAGCGGGGCGGTGGAGTCCAATCAACTGTTGTTTGCCGACCTGGCCCCACTGATCGGCGCCGACTCCAATGCCAAGCAAAAGGCCCGCGGCGGTGAAAGCAAGCAGCCGGCGGACAAGATACTGCCGGTCGAGGAATTCAAGACCGAGCGCTGGCGCGATATGGACGCTGACGTCGAGTTCACTGGCAAGCGCATCGTCCACAGCGAAAAACTGCCGTTCAACGACCTCTACACCCATTTGGTGCTGACGGATGGTGTGCTCAGTCTCGAGCCCCTGCGTTTCGGCGTGGCTGGCGGCAATCTGGATGCGCAGGTTCGTCTGAACGGGCGCGCTGAGCCATTGGAAGGCCGGGCCAAACTGACCGCGCGCAAGTTCAAGCTCAAACAGCTGTTCCCCTCCATTGAACGGATGAAAACCAGTTTCGGTGAGCTCAATGGCGATGCCGACCTTGTCGRTCGTGGCAACTCGGTGGCCAAGCTGCTGGGCACCGCCGACGGCAATTTGAAGATGCTGATCAATGATGGCGCCATCAGTCGTGAGTTGATGGAGCTGGCCGGGCTCAATGTCGGCAACTATGTGGTCGGGAAAATCTTTGGCGACAAGGAAGTGAAGATCAATTGCGCGGCGGCCAATTTCGACATCAAGAGCGGTCTGGCGACCACGCAGTTGTTCGTCTTCGATACCGAGAACGCGATTGTCTACATCGATGGCACGGCGAACATGGCGACCGAGCAACTGGACCTGACCATCAGCCCGGAATCCAAGGGCTGGCGCTTGATTTCGTTGCGTTCGCCACTGTATGTGCGGGGTAAGTTCATCAAGCCGGATGCGGGGGTGAAAGCGGTGCCGCTGATGCTGCGCGGGGCCGGGATGGTGGCGTTGGGTGTGATTGCCGCGCCGGCGGCGGGTTTGCTGGCGCTGATCGCGCCGAGTGCTGGCGAGCCGAATCAATGTGCGCCGTTGCTGGAGCAGATGAAGGCGGGCAAGGCGCCGGTGACGGTCAAGCCCACCCGGTAGATCAAAAGATCTCAGCCTGCGGCCGCTACATTGGAACGCGTTCCCCTGCAGGAGCTGCCGCGGGCTTCGATCTTGGCAATAGACCAGACAATCGAGCTTCMTCCTGCAACCACGCAAAAAACGCCCGCACCGGCGGATGCCGTTCGCGCCCTGGAACGCACAGTGCGCTGTATCCGGCCCCGTCGACCTGAATCTCACCCCGGTAAGGCAGCAATAAGCCGCTGGCCACACTCTCCGACACCAGAATATTGCTCGCCAGCACCAAACCTTGCCCGGCAATGGCGGCTTGCAGGGCGTAATGCTCTTCGTCGTATTCACGCACCGCTGGCTGTCCGGCCAGCCAGGTTTCGCCGGATTGCGCGCACCAGGCTTCCCAGCCGTGGGCATACAGTTTGGAGTTATGCCACTGCACGCTGATCAGGGTGGGTACCCGACGGGTCGCCAGGGCCACTTGTTCAGGCGAGCCATAAACCCCGAAGGATTCGTCGAACAGGCACAACCCATACAGGTTCGGGTAGTCGTCTTGGCTGTAGCGCAGCACCAGATCGACGCTGGCGTCCTGATGCAAATCGATGACTTCGCAGTGAGTGTCCAGCCGCACGCTGATGTGCGGATGCCGGGCATAAAACCGTCCCAGCCGTGGCACCAGCCAAAGGGCGGCGAAAGCGGCGGTGGTGGAGATCGTCAGGCTCGTGCCGCTGCGTTGCGGGCGCAAGGTATCGACGCTTTGCGCCACCTCCAGCAGGGCGCCATGCAGGCTACGGAACAGCCGTTCGCCGCACTCGGTCAGGCGCACCTGGCGTGGCAGTCGTTCGAACAGCGGCACGCCGAGCCAGTTTTCCAGGGAGCGGATCTGGTGGGAAACCGCCGTCGGCGTCACGGACAGCTCTTCGGCGGCAGCCTTGAAACTCAGCAGGCGCGAGGCGGATTCGAAGGCCCGCAGGGCGGTCAACGGCAACGAGGCAAACATTTAAAACTCCATGGGTGAAATAGATTCATCCAGACTGATTTTTGCTCATTTGAAGGCAGGCGGCTGTGCGCTTCAAGCTGCAGCCACAAGCCGTTTCAGTTTAGCCCTTAAGGAGATTCAGATGAGCACAATTCTTGCCATTCACGCCAGCCCCCGTGGTGAACGCTCTCATTCGCGGCGGTTGGCCGAGGTGTTTCTTTCAGCCTGGCAGGTCCGTAACCCGCAGTCGCAATTGACCCGCCGTGAAGTCGGCCGGGCGTTGATCCCGGCCGTCAACGAAGCCTTCGTAGCGGCTGCTTTTCATCCGGAGCCTCAAGCGCGACCGTTGTCGATGCAGGCCGACCTGGCACTCAGCGATGAGTTGGTGGGGGAGTTACTCGGTCATGATCTGCTGGTGATTTCCACCCCGATGTACAACTTCAGCGTGCCCAGTGGCCTCAAGGCCTGGATCGACCAGATTGTGCGGCTCGGACTGACGTTCAATCACACCCTGGACAACGGCATCGCGCAGTACGAACCGCTGGTGCGGGGCAAGAAGGCGTTGATCGTCACCAGTCGCGGCGGGTTTGGCTTCGGCCCCGGCGGTGAGCTTGAAGCGATGAACCATGCCGACCCGTTGCTGCGCACGGCACTGGGGTTCATCGGCATCACTGACGTCACGGTTGTCGCCGCCGAGGGCGAGGAGTCCGCCGAGCGCACCTTCCAGGTTTCCGTAGCCGAGGCCGAACAGCGTTTGCTGGCGCTGGCCAGGGAGTTCTAGATGGCCTGGCTGTTCCTGCTGATTGCCGCCGGGTTCGAGGTCACCTTCGCCATGGGCATGAAATACGCCGAAGGCTTCACCCGGCTCTGGCCTTCGGTGATCACCGTGGTGGCGGCCGTGGGTGGGATCTATTTCCTGACCTTGGCCATGCGCGAATTGCCGGTGAGCATCGCCTACCCGATCTGGACCGCTATCGGTTCACTGGGCACGGTGTTCCTCGGCTTTGCGCTGCTGGGCGAAAGCCTGACCGCGCTCAAACTGGTGTCGGTCGGGCTGATTGTGGCGGGCGTGGTGGGGTTGAAGTAGGGTGGATGTCATAGATTGGTCACCGGGTTGTCATCTTGGGTGGCGATGCTTGGCTGAGGCCTTGCATCCAGCCTTGCTTCATCTCACCGACCACAAGGATGTTCATCCATGTCGCAAGGCTCTGCCACGCGTTACCCGTTGGTGCTGGTCCCGGGGATGCTCGGGTTTATTCGTCTGCTGCTCTATCCGTATTGGTTCGGGATCATTTCGGCGTTGCGCCGGGACGGTGCAACCGTGATCGCGGTGCAGGTTTCGCCGCTCAACTCAACCGAGGTGCGTGGTGAGCAATTGCTGGCACGAATCGAGGAAATCCTGCGCGATACCGGGGCCGAGAAGGTCAACCTGATCGGCCACAGCCAGGGCTCGCTGACCGCTCGGTATGCTGCGGCAAAACGCCCGGACCAGGTGGCGTCAGTGACCTCGGTGGCCGGGCCCAATCACGGTTCGGAGCTGGCGGACTACCTGCACGATCACTATCCGGCTGACAGCGCCAGGGGACGGCTGCTCAGTTTTTTACTGTGGTTGATCAGCGCGTTGATGTGCCTGCTGGAAACCGGTTATCGCGGGCCGCGACTGCCGGTGGATATCCCGGCTTCGCACCAGTCGCTGACCACGGCCGGCGTGGCGCTGTTCAATCAGCGTTATCCACAGGGGCTGCCTGACACCTGGGGTGGGCATGGCCCGGAAGTGGTCAATGGCGTGCGCTATTACTCCTGGTCCGGGACTTTGCAGCCGGGCAAGACCGATCGCGGGTGCAACCTGTTCGACGGCACCAACCGCAGTTGCCGGTTGTTTGCCAGAACCTTCGTGCGTGAAGCGGGGCATTGCGACGGGATGGTCGGGCGCTACAGCTCACATCTCGGGACGGTGATTGGCGATCAATACCCGATGGATCACTTCGATATCGTCAACCAATCCCTGGGGCTGGTGGGCAAGGGGGCAGAGCCGGTGCGGTTGTTTGTCGAGCATGCCGCGCGGTTGAAGGCGGCAGGCGTTTAAGCCCTGTGGCGAGGG
>NZ_JBFTMK010000309.1:0-5975 GCF_056396965.1 Pseudomonas sp. 05N434 | reverse complement strand
GGCCGAGAGCGTGGTCAGAGCCAGTACCGGCAGCAACAGCATGCGGATAAGACGCATGGGAGTCCTCATAAACATTCGTGGGAGTGCGGGCGGCGTCTCAAGACGCCGCCCCTTTCAATACCGGATCAGTCGCGCACCGGGCCAGGGGCCAGGACTTCACGCGAGCCGTTGGTGTTCATGGACGTCACGACCCCGGCCATTTCCATGGCTTCGATCATGCGCGCCGCGCGGTTGTAGCCGATTTTCAGCTTGCGCTGAACCGCGGAGATGGACGCACGGCGGCTTTCCAGGACGAACTGCACCGCTTCGTCGTAGAGCGCATCGGTTTCGGCATCATCGTCACCACCACCGCCGCCGTTTTCAAAGCCGCTACCGGCTTCTTCGACACCGGCCAGGATGTCATCGTTGTATTCCGGCGCGCCGCGCAGTTTCCAGGCTTCRACCACCCGGTGCACCTCGTCATCGGACACGAATGCGCCGTGAACACGAATCGGCAGGCTGGTGCCCGGCGGCATGTACAACATATCACCGTGGCCCAGCAGTTGTTCGGCGCCGCCCTGGTCGATGATGGTCCGCGAATCGATCTTGCTCGATACCTGGAACGCCATACGGGTCGGGATGTTCGCCTTGATCAGACCGGTGATCACATCCACCGACGGACGCTGGGTCGCGAGGATCAAGTGGATACCCGCCGCACGCGCCTTCTGCGCGATACGCGCGATCAGCTCTTCAACCTTCTTGCCGACGATCATCATCATGTCGGCGAATTCGTCGACCACCACGACGATGGTCGGCAGCTTCTGCAGCAGCGGTGCCTCATCGTGGATGCTTTCGCGCTTGTACAGCGGATCGCTCAACGGCTCGCCGGCGTCCTGGGCTTCCTTGACCTTGGCATTGAAGCCCGACAGGTTACGCACGCCCATCTTCGCCATCAGTTTGTAGCGCCGTTCCATCTCGGCGACGCTCCAGCGCAAGGCGTTGGCGGCGTCCTTCATGTCGGTGACCACAGGGCACAGCAAGTGCGGGATGCCTTCGTAGATCGACAGCTCAAGCATTTTCGGGTCGATCATGATCAGCTTGGCGTCTTCTGGGCCAGACTTGAACAGAATCGACAGGATCATCGCGTTCACACCCACCGACTTACCGGAACCGGTCGTACCGGCCACCAGCAAGTGGGGCATTTTCGCCAGGTCAGTGATGACCGGTTTGCCGCCGATGTCGTGACCCAGGGCCAAGGTGACCGGAGACTTGAAGTTATCGTACTCGGGGGTCGACAAGACCTCGGAGAACCGCACGATCTGCCGGTCTTCGTTAGGGATCTCGATACCGACCGTGGTCTTGCCCGGAATCACTTCCACCACGCGCACACTGGTCACGGCCAGGGAACGGGCCAGGTCTTTCGCCAGGTTGGCAATGCGGCTGACTTTCACCCCGGCGGCAGGCTGGATTTCGTAACGGGTAATGACCGGGCCCGGGTGGATCGAATCCACCGAGACTTCGACGCCAAATTCCTTGAGCTTGATTTCCAGCAAGTGGCCGACGGCCGCCAGGGATTCAGGCGAATAATTGAGTTGTTTCTTTTCCGCCGGGTCGAGAATCGAAATCGGCGGCAAGGTGCCTTCCACGGCGCTGTCGACGAACAACGGCGCCTGTTTCTCTTTTTCCACGCGCTTGCTCGGAGCGGCCGGCTTCGGCGGTGCGGGAGCAATCACCGGCGGCACCTGCTTTTCACGCTCGGACATGTGCTTGCTCAGGGCCTGCTCGCGCTCGATCAGGCGTTCCTTGACCTTGGCCTGCTCACGTTTATCGGTGACCGTCGGCGCAACCACGTCATGCACGCGATCGTCGACCTCACGCAGCTGGGCGACCAGTTGCTTGCGTTCGGTACGGGCTGCCCACCAGCGATTGGCCGCGCCCTGAAACAATTCGAACAAATCGAGGGTGATCTTGCCGGTGACGTCCATCACCTTGAACCACGACAGATCGGTGAATACCGTCAGGCCGAACAGGAACAGCGCAATGAACAACAGCGTGCTGCCCTGAATGTTCAGCGCATTCTTCGCCAGGTCGCCGAGGCTTTCACCCAAAGCGCCGCCGGCGCCGGCCGGCAGACCGGTCGCCGCATGGAAATGGATATGGGCCAGCGCCGCGCCCGACAGCACCAGAAACACCAGGCCGATCAGGCGCCAGGAAAACAGCCAGCCGCTCCACTGCCATGGCTCGTGGCGCTGACGGAAGATCTGATAGGCCTTGATCGCCAGCAATAGCGGGAAAATGTAGGCGAAGTAACCCAGGACCATGAACAGGATGTCGGCGCTGTAAGAACCGGCAGGCCCGCCGAAGTTCTGTACATCGTCGATCTTGCTGTTATGGCTCCAGCCCGGATCGTCCTTGCCATAGGTCAACAAGGCCATCATCAGGAACAGGCACAAGGCGCCGATGGCGATCAATGCACCTTCCTTGAGCCGGTAGTGCAATTGCTGGCGCCAGAGCGGAACGACTGTTTTAGGTGCTGCGGTGGATTTCTTCAAAACGCTTCTTTTCCTGCGCCCTTGGCGCGTCCATCTGTTGAATGACTATAAAAACTGCCCAATCCAGGCAGGTAAAAAAGTTAACAGTCCCAACCGGGACTACTTTTAACACTGTGCCCCGGCTTTTCGAAATACGGCACGCAGCGCTTTTTTGATACAAACACTGTTACAAGCGGGCATTGTACGGGTTTGTTCGCCCAATGCCATGCTTGAGACCCTTGGCTCCAGCATAGCCAACAGCACAATACGCGCAGTCCAATYTGAGCATGCATTCTCTTTTGTGACAAAGGCTTATGAGGTGTTTTTATGAGTGAAGCGAAGCATTCCCGCCTGATCATTCTGGGTTCCGGCCCTGCCGGTTACAGCGCAGCCGTTTATGCCGCTCGCGCCAACCTCAAACCCGTTGTCATTACCGGCATACAGGCCGGTGGCCAGCTGACCACTACCGTCGAAGTCGACAACTGGCCCGGCGACATCGAAGGCCTGACTGGCCCGGTGCTGATGGAACGCATGCAGAAACACGCCGAACGCTTCGACACCGAGATCGTTTACGACCACATCCATACCGCCAAGTTGCAACAGCGCCCGTTCGAGCTCATCGGCGACAGCGGCACCTACACCTGCGATGCGCTGATTATCGCCACCGGCGCTTCGGCCCAATACCTGGGGCTGCCATCGGAAGAAGCCTTTGCCGGCAAAGGGGTTTCGGCCTGCGCCACCTGCGATGGTTTCTTCTATCGCAACCAGGTGGTCGCAGTGGTCGGCGGCGGCAACACCGCGGTGGAAGAAGCCCTGTACCTGTCGAACATCGCCAAGGAGGTTCATCTGATTCACCGTCGCGACAAACTGCGTTCGGAGAAGATCCTGCAGGACAAGCTCTTCGAAAAAGCCGCCAACGGCAATATCCGCCTGCACTGGAACCAGAACCTGGACGAAATACTCGGTGACGCCAGCGGCGTGACCGGCGCCCGCCTGCGTCACAGCCATACCGGCGAAACCGCTGAACTGTCGCTGGCCGGCGTGTTCATCGCCATCGGCCACAAACCCAACACCGACCTGTTCCAGGGCCAGCTGCAGATGCGCAACGGCTACCTGCTGGTCAAGGGCGGCAGCGAAGGCGACGCCACCGCCACCGCCATCCAGGGTGTATTCGCCGCCGGCGACGTGGCCGACCACGTTTACCGCCAGGCAGTGACCTCTGCCGGAGCCGGTTGCATGGCTGCGCTGGATGCCGAGAAGTATCTCGATGACATTCCCGGCGTTTGACGGTTAACCTTCTATCTGGCGGGTTTATCGCCCGCCACCGCCCTCCCCTTCTGCAAGCCCGGATGCCATGCTGACTTGGTTACAACGCAATACCCTGACTTTTCCGCCGCTGGAAAAAGCCATGCGCGACCCCAACGGACTGCTGGCCGCGGGCGGCGATCTGTCCGCCGACCGTCTGATTCAGGCGTATCGCCATGGCTGCTTTCCGTGGTTCTCGGAAGGCCAACCGATTCTCTGGTGGTCACCGGATCCGCGCACGGTGCTGTTTCCCGACGAACTGCATGTCTCCCGCAGCCTGAATAAACTGCTGCGTCAACAACGCTATCAAGTGACCTTCGATCGGGATTTTGCCGCGGTCATCAGCGCCTGCGCCGCGCCGCGCGAGTACGCCGATGGCACCTGGATCACCCAAGCGATGCAGGACGCCTACGTCGAACTGCACAGGCGCGGCTACGCCCATTCGGTGGAGGTCTGGGACGATGGCGTGCTGGTCGGCGGGCTCTACGGCCTGGCCATGGGACAGCTGTTTTTCGGTGAGTCGATGTTCAGCCGCGCCGACAACGCCTCCAAATATGGCTTTGCCACGCTGGTGCGACATCTGAAAGACTCAGGTTTTGTGCTGATCGATTGCCAGATGCCTACCGATCATCTGCATAGCCTGGGCGCCCGAGCGATTCCCCGCACCGAGTTTGCCGGCTACCTTGCCCGGCACTTGGATCAACCCGGTCGTGCCACCTGGGTTTGCTGAGCGACATTGGCCCGTGTGGCTTACACTTAATGCGGGGAGACGAATTGAGAAAGTCCCCTTATCAAAAGTTTATCCCGAGGGTTGATCATGACCGAGTTGGCGCGTTTGAAGTTCTATGCCACTCAGCCCCACTCTTGCAGTTATCTGCCCGAGGAGCAGGCCACTACGCTGTTCCTCGATCCCAGTCAGCCCATGGATGTGCATGTCTACGCAGATCTGTCGGAAATGGGCTTTCGTCGCAGTGGTGATCATCTCTACCGGCCCCATTGCCAGAATTGCAATGCGTGCGTACCGGCGCGTATTCCTGTGGCGCAATTTACCCCCAACCGTCAGCAGAAACGCATTCTCAAACGCAATGCCGACTTGCAGGTACGCCCGGCCCGACCAACGTTCAGCGAGGAGTATTTCGACCTCTACCAGCGCTACATCGAACAACGCCACGCCGACGGCGATATGTATCCGCCGAGTCGCGACCAGTTCTCGACCTTCCTGGTGCGTGACCTGCCGTTCTCCCGCTTCTACGAGTTTCGTCTCGAAGGCCGACTGGTGGCGGTGGCCGTCACCGACTTGCTGCCCAATGGCCTGTCAGCGGTGTACACCTTCTACGAGCCCGGCGAGGAGCGTCGCAGCCTGGGGCGTTACGCGATTCTCTGGCAGATTGCCGAAGCCGGGCGCCTGGGGCTGGAAGCGGTCTATCTCGGCTACTGGATCAAAAACTGCAAAAAAATGAGCTACAAGACCCAATATCGCCCTATCGAACTGCTGATTAATCAACGTTGGGTCATCCTGAACTAGAACCCCTTGGCTTAAACCCCACTTTTCGGGCACAATGCACGCCGCTTTTGCCTGGCGCAGTTGCACCGGGCCATTCATTGGACACCGAGGGCTTTACTGCATGTCGAAAGAAGACAGCTTCGAAATGGAAGGCACTGTCGTCGACACCCTGCCCAACACCATGTTTCGTGTGGAGTTGGAAAATGGGCACGTCGTAACCGCGCATATCTCCGGCAAGATGCGCAAGAACTACATTCGTATTCTTACCGGCGACAAAGTGCGCGTCGAGCTGACGCCCTATGACTTGAGCAAAGGGCGCATCACCTACCGCGCTCGCTAATCAAGTCAATACAAAACGCCCGGCTATGCCGGGCGTTTTTGTGTGCGGATCGTTCCCACGCTCTGCGCAGGAACGATCATGGCAGGCAGCAAAAAGGCGCCTTTCGGCGCCTTTTGGCTTTGTTGCGGTTAACGTCAGGCCATTTCAGCCGTGGTCTCGAACTCGAAGGTCAGCTCGCCATCCTTGATGTCGATGTGCACCACACCGCCATGTTCGGCCAGTTCGCCAAAGAGAATCTCCTCCGCCAGCGGACGCTTGATCTTGTCCTGAATCAAGCGCGCCATTGGTCGAGCACCCATGGTCACGTCGTAACCAC
>NZ_JBFTMK010000308.1:0-6001 GCF_056396965.1 Pseudomonas sp. 05N434 | reverse complement strand
ATCCCCGGATTGGGCTTTTGACTTTATAGAAGCTGCATTTCCCCCGCGTGCTCCCCCGACAGTCCGTTCGACGCCAGCGAAGCCGATTTGCTAGAGTGCGCCGCTGTCCCTGTCCAGAAAACACCCTTGCGATGCTGCCCCGCGCCGAACAGAAACAACAGACCCGCAACGCCCTGATGGACGCTGCCCGCCACCTGATGGAAAGCGGCCGAGGATTCGGCAGCTTGAGCCTGCGCGAAGTGACGCGAACCGCCGGGATCGTGCCCACTGGTTTCTACCGGCACTTCGCCGACATGGACGAATTGGGCCTGGCGCTGGTGTGCGAAGTCGGCCAGACCTTCCGCGAAACCATCCGCCTGGTGCGCCATAACGAATTCGTCATGGGCGGTATCATCGATGCCTCGGTGCGGATCTTTCTCGACGTGGTCACGGCCAATCGCTCGCAGTTCCTGTTTCTTGCCCGAGAGCAGTACGGCGGCTCGCTGCCGGTGCGCCAGGCCATCGGCCGCCTGCGCGAGGACATCAGCTCGGACCTGGCGGCCGATTTGTCGCTGATGCCCAAACTGCAGCATCTGGACATCGCCGGCCTGAGCGTCATGGCCGATCTGATCGTCAAAAGCGTGTTCGCGACCCTGCCGGACATCATCGATCCGCCGGCCGAAGCATTGCCCGAGCACCTGACACCCCAGGCGAAAATTACCCAGCAGTTGCGGTTTATCTTTATCGGGCTGAAGCATTGGCAGGGACTCGGCAGTACCGAGTAACCCGTTAGAAAAAGATCGCAGCCTTCGGCGGAAGGCTGCGATCTTTTTTTGTGCGCTGCAAATTGGTGCGTAAACACCCGTCACGCACCAACTTCAATCAAAGTCCTGCAACATTGTGAGTCTCCCCCGTCGCTCTGACAGGCATTTCCTACCTCTCACCCGATTGGCAAGCCCCTTGCTCTAGCCTGAACATTGTTCATTGCTGGAAGCCTTCCGATGCTGGTGATTCATCGCAGAATCGACCCTCAACCCGTCTGGGCCGCCGAGTTGCACCTGACCTTCGAAGCCAGGAGCAAAAGCCGCTTGCGCTGTTTCAGTGCCGAGGGTGAAGACGTCGGCTTGTTTCTGGAGCGCGGCCAGCCACCGCTGCATGACGGCGAGTGCCTGCAAGCCGAAGACGGGCGCGTCGTTCGCGTCTGTGCTCGCMCCGAACAACTGCTGCACGTCACCTGCGCCAATGCGTTCGAACTGACCCGCGCCGCCTATCATCTGGGCAATCGCCACGTGGCCCTGCAAGTCGGCGACGGCTGGTTGCGCCTGCTCGATGATTACGTGCTCAAGGCCATGCTCGAACAGCTTGGCGCCAAGGCCGAGAACATCGAAGCGCCGTTCCAGCCGGAACACGGTGCCTACGGTGGTGGCCATCACCACTCGCGCCACGGTGACGAGGACTTCAACTACCCGCCGAAACTGCACCAGTTCGGCGTGCGCTTATGAACCCCGCCTGGGCGCTGCTGCGCCTGGCCAGCCCGCAGCTGCCGATTGGCGGCTACAGCTATTCCCAGGGCCTGGAAATGGCGGTGGATAACGGCCGGGTCAATGATCCCGACAGCGCGCGACGCTGGATCAGCGATCAATTGCTGCTGAACCTGGCGCGTTTCGAAGCACCGCTACTGCTCGCCCATTGCACCGCCGCCGCCGAAGAAAACTGGGCCGAGTTGCTGCAACGCTGCGAAGAGCATCGCGCCAGCCGCGAAACCCGTGAGCTGCATCAGGAGAGCCGGCAGATGGGCTATTCGCTGCAGCAGCTGCTCAACGGCTTGCCGGAGCTGGACGAGCCTGCTCGCGCCTTTCTCGAGCAACGCCCTGAACCGCACTTGGCTCTCGGCTGGGCGCTGGCGGCTCGCGCCTGGAACATCAACCCGCAAGATGCGCTGGCCGCCTGGCTCTGGAGCTGGCTGGAAAACCAACTGGCGGTGTTGATGAAAACCCTGCCGTTGGGCCAGCAAGCCGCACAACGCCTGACCAGCGAACTGCTGCCGTTGCTGCAACAGGCGCAGCAAGACGCCAGCCGAATCAATCTCGAACACGTTGGCAGCGCCGCTTTCGGTCTGTCCCTGGCGTGCATGGCCCATGAGCGCCAGTACAGCCGTCTGTTCCGTTCCTAGGGCCTTTTAGTTTGGAGAATCACATGAACACACAACCCCTGCGCGTCGGCATCGGCGGCCCGGTCGGCTCCGGCAAAACCGCCTTGACCCTGGCCCTGTGCCTGGCCCTGCGCGAACGCTACAACCTGGCCGTCGTGACCAACGACATCTATACCCGCGAAGACGCTGACTTTCTGGTGCGCAACGAAGCCTTGGCGCCGGAGCGGATCATCGGCGTGGAAACCGGCGGCTGCCCGCACACGGCGATCCGCGAAGACGCCTCGATCAACCTCGAAGCCGTGGACCAACTGAACCGGCGCTTTCCGGGGCTGGATCTGATCCTGGTGGAATCCGGCGGCGACAACCTCTCGGCGACCTTCAGCCCGGAGCTGTCCGACCTGACCATTTACGTGATCGATGTCTCCGCCGGCGACAAGCTGCCGCGCAAGGGTGGCCCCGGCATCTGCAAATCCGACCTGCTGGTGATCAACAAGATCGACCTGGCGCCGCTGGTAGGCGCGTCGCTGGAGATGATGAACAGCGACACCCAACGCATGCGCAACGGTAAGCCGTTTGTCTTCAGCAACCAGAAAACCGGCCAGGGCCTTGAAGAAATCATCGCCTTCATCGAACGCCAGGGCCTGCTGACTGCGGCCTGATCACACTTATCAACAAGGAAGCTTATCCATGACACTGAAACGCATTCTGGGCGCCATGGCCCTGCTGCTGACCCCAGCCATTGCCTTCGCCCACCCGGGCCATGGCGACAACGGCTTGATCGCCGGCATCAGCCACCCGATCGGCGGCCTCGATCACTTGCTGGCGATGGTTGCCGTGGGGTTGTGGGCGGCGCAGCAGAAAGGCGCTGCGCGCTGGGCCCTGCCGTGCACATTCGTGGGCACCATGTTGATCGGCGGCTTGCTGGGTTTTGAAGGACTGAACCTGCCGGCGCTGGAAAGCGGGATTGCGGCATCGGTATTGGCGCTGGGCCTGGCGGTGGCGTTGGCAGTGCGTCCGCCGCTGAGCCTGGCGGTTGCGGCGACCGCGTTGTTCGCGCTGTTTCATGGTGTGGCGCATGGCCTGGAATTGCCGGACATGTCCAGCCCTTGGGCGTATGCCGCAGGGTTTGTGGCAGCGACAGCGGCATTGCATGCCGCGGGTTATGCGATGGTTCGCGTCTTGCCTCAGGCCGCGGCACCATTGGTTCGGCTGGCGGGTGCGGCGTCGGCGGTAACCGGAGCTTGGTTATTAGCGGGTTAATTCTCTAGCGTCTGGACTGACCTCTTCGCGGGCAAGCCTCGCTCCTACAGGATTGTGTTTGACCCCGCAATTCGTGTCATGACACGAAACCTGTAGGAGCGAGGCTTGCCCGCGAAGGCGGCCTGACAGACACCGCATCTCTAAGGCCTGCTAACATGTCGCGCAATTAACCCTGCCGTGACGACGCCAGCCAATGCCGCATGTTTCCCGCTCTGCCTCCCAGCCTGAATTGACCGCCCTGTTCGCCTCAGTGCACCAGCACTTCCAGGACGTGATCGTGCCGCTCTGGCAGAGCCCCGGCTGGAACGCCGACATGGCGTTGCCTTATGAGGCGCTGGATGCCGAGCATAAACCGCTGCCCCCTCAGCGCTACCGGGCCATGGCCTGCGCGCGGCAGCTGTACCTGTTCTCCAGCCTGATCGGCCAGGTGCCCAAGGCTGAAGAGCGCGCGGCGGCGCTGTTTCGTTCCTTGCAACGGCATTTCCACGATGCCGAGCATGGCGGCTGGTTCTACAGCATCGACCCGCAAGGTACGCCGCTGGACCAGCGCAAAGACCTCTACACCCACGCCTTCATCCTGTTCGCCTGCGCCCATTATTGGGACAAGGTTCGCGAACCGCTGGTGGAGTCGGTACTCAACGCCGCGCTGGAAGTGGTAGCGCAGCGTTTCGCCATGGGCGACGGCCTGTACGAAGCCAGCCTGGACCGTGATTGGTCCTCGCTCGACTCCGGGCCATTGCAGAACCCTCTGATGCATTTGGCCGAAGCCTTCCTCGCCACCCTTTCGGTGCGCGAAGACGCGGCTGTGCAGAACGCACTCATCGAGTTATGCACAGCCATGCAAAAGCGTTTCATCGACCCGCGACATGCGGTGTTGATGGAGAAGCCGCTGGGAGCTGTGGATAACTGGTTCGAGCCGGGCCATCAGTTCGAATGGTATTTCCTGCTGCAATCCTCGCCATTGCTGCGCGGCTCGACACTGCATACCTCGCTGGAGCGCGCGTTTGCGTTCACCGAGCAACGGGGTGTCGATCAGCAGACCGGTGCCGTGCGAGCGATGCTGGAACTGGATGATCACCCTCGCGACGCAACCCAACGCATCTGGGCTCAAGCCGAATACCTGCGCGCCCTGACCTTGCGCCCGGACAGCGAAGCATCGGTGCAACGCCAATTGCAGGCGTTGCAACAAAGCTTTCTGCATGCGGGCGGTTGGTATGAGTGTCGCGATGAGCAGGGCGAAGTGAGCCGCAAGGACATGCCTTCGACCACGCCTTATCACTTGGCAACCTGCTATCGCGGATTGGCCGAGTATCTCGGCTGAGTTTTTTTGTGGCGAGGGGGCTTGCCCCCGTTGGGCTGCGCAGCAGCCCTAGTGTTTTATCAGTTGCATCGCAGGCGGCTGCTTCGCACCCGAACGGGGGCAAGCCCCCTCGCCACAATTACGCCTTGCCGCCATTACGCTCAATGGCAAACCCACTCCAGGTCTGGCTCACCGGCATCAGCTCAAGGCTGTTGATGTTGATGTGGGCCGGTGCGTTGAGCACCCAGAAAATGGTCTCGGCGATGTCTTGCGGCTGGATCGGGTCGGCACCGGCGTAAGTGGCGTTGTAACGCTCCTGGTCACCGGCGAAACGCACCAGCGAGAACTCGCTCTCGCACAAGCCCGGCTCGATGTTGCTGACCCGCACGCCCGTACCTTGCAGGTCGCAGCGCAGGTTCAGGGAGAACTGTTTGACGAACGCCTTGCTCGCGCCATACACGTGGCTGCCCGGGTACGGGTAGTTGCCGGCGATGGAGCCGAGGTTGACGATACTGGCGCCACGGCCATGAGCGATCAAACGCGGCAGCAACAGGCGGGTGCTGTACATCAGGCCTTTGATGTTGGTGTCGACCATGGTGTCCCAATCATCGAGATCGCACTTGGGCGCCGGATCCACACCGAGGGCCAGGCCGGCGTTGTTGATCAGCCCGCGCAGCTTGGCGAAGGACGGCGGCAGGTTGGCAATCGCCTCCTCCATGGCCTTGCGGTCCCGTACGTCGAGCACCAGGCCATGGACCTCGGTCTGTTTCGACAACTCGGCGCACAGGGCATTGAGGCGCTCTTCACGACGACCTGTCAGCACCAGTTTCCAGCCGGCCTCGGCAAAACGACGGGCACAGGCTTCACCAAAACCGGAGGTCGCGCCGGTAATAAACAGGGTGTTGGACATCGTGTTCTCCTTGCGTCGGCTGACAGTCAGCCCTTGGAATAGAAAATCAACCGGCAGCATGCCCGGCCTTTTCCACAGCGRCAACCATGGCAAAAACCGTACAAAAAATGATCAATGCTGGCAACACCCCATGCCCCGTGGCTTGCAGCCATGTACGCGCACCTTATCCACAGGCCGRTCCACAGTTTCCGGGGGCAAGTGGAAAAGCTGCAAGCCGCTATCCACAAGGCTTTGCGGGYAKATTTGAAAGTTTTTTGCTTGACCCTGAGGCATCCGCTGTGTAGTCCAGGGCAATTTGCACGACTGAGCGGTCATAGCGACGATGGCGCCAAGCCAGCAACCACGGCCCTCAGCCGAGTCTTTCCAGAGTTTAACCACAGACTTATCCACAGGCTTGTCC
>NZ_JBFTMK010000307.1:0-8180 GCF_056396965.1 Pseudomonas sp. 05N434 | reverse complement strand
GGGCCGCGCAGCGGACCCAAGAATCTGCGAGCGCTGCGCACTCGAACGGGGGCAAGCCCCCTCGCCACAAAGCTCGCTCCCACAGGGATTGGCGTCAGCCTCAGTACAGGCATTCAACGGCCATGGCCGTCGCTTCGCCGCCACCAATGCAGATCGCTGCAACGCCACGTTTCAGGCCTTTCTGGCGCAGGGCCGAGAGCAAGGTCACGAGAATCCGCGCGCCGGATGCACCAATCGGGTGGCCCAAGGCACAGGCACCGCCGTGGACGTTGATCTTCTCGTGGGAGATTTCCAGCTTGGTCATGGTCACCAGGCTCACCACGGCGAAGGCTTCGTTGACTTCGAACAACTCGACTTCATCCAGCGACCAGCCGGTTTTCTTCATCAATTTCTTGATCGCGCCCACCGGTGCCACCGGGAACAGCCCCGGGGTGTCGGCGAACGCCGCGTGGCCATGAATCACTGCCAGTGGTTTCAAGCCTTGTTTCTCGGCTTCGGAACGGCGCATCAGCACCAATGCCGCGGCGCCGTCGGAAATCGAACTGGAGTTGGCCGCCGTCACCGTGCCGCCCTCGCGGAACGCCGGTTTCAGCGAAGCGATCTTGTCCAGTTTGGCTTTCGGCGGTTGTTCGTCGTGGCTGATCAGCACTTGCTGTTTGCCGACCGTCACGGTGAGCGGCACGATCTCGGCGTTAAAACTACCTTCCTCGATCGCCTGTTGGGCGCGGGTGGTCGACGCGATGGCAAACGCGTCCTGATCTTCACGGCTGAAGCCATTGGTCTCGGCGCAATCCTCGGCAAAGGTGCCCATCAGGCGGCCCTTGTCGTAGGCGTCTTCGAGGCCATCGAGGAACATGTGATCGAGCACCTGGCCATGGCCCATGCGGTAACCGCTGCGGGCGCGGTCCAGCAGGTACGGCGCGTTGGACATGCTTTCCATGCCGCCAGCGACCACCACGTCGGCGCTGCCGGCGATCAACATGTCGTGGGCCAGGATCGTCGCTTCCATGCCCGAGCCGCACATTTTGTTCAGCGTCGTGCAACGCGTCGACTTATCCAACCCGGCGCCCAGTGCCGCTTGCCGCGCCGGGGCCTGGCCGAGGCCGGCGGAGAGCACGCAGCCGAACAGCACTTCTTCGACGGATTCAGGGGCGATACCGGCGCGTTCGACCGCGGCACGAATCGCAGCAGCGCCCAGTTGCGGCGCGGTCAGGCTTTTCAGTTCGCCCTGGAAACCGCCCATCGGGGTGCGGACGGCGCTGACAATAACAATCGGATCGTTGGACAGTGTCATGACAAATACTCCTTATTTGGCGGCCATGCGCAAGGCACCGTCGAGACGGATCACCTCGCCGTTGAGCATGCTGTTTTCTATGATATGCCGGGCCAGCGCGGCGTACTCGCTCGGCTTGCCCAGGCGTGGCGGAAACGGCACCCCAGCGGCCAGTGAATCACGTACTTCCGGGGTCATGCCGGCCATCATCGGCGTTTCGAAAATGCCCGGTGCGATGGTCATCACGCGGATGCCGAAACGCGCCAGCTCACGGGCGGCAGGCAAGGTCAGGCTGGCAATCGCGCCTTTGGACGCCGAATACGCGGCCTGGCCAATCTGGCCGTCGAAGGCCGCCACCGAGGCGGTGTTGATGATCACCCCGCGCTCGCCGTCTGCATCGGCTTCAGTCTCGGCAATCGCCGCAGCAGCCAGGCGCAGCATATTGAAACTGCCGATCAGGTTGACGTTGATCACCTGGCTGAAACTGGCCAAGGCATGGGGGCCGGTCTTGCCGAGGATCTTCTCGCCACGCACGATGCCGGCGCAATTGACCAGGCCATTAAGGCCGCCAAACGCTTTGACCGTCGCCTGCACCGCCGCTTCGGCCGCCGCTTCATTGCTGATGTCGGCCACCACGCTTTGCGCGCCGAGACGTACAGCCTGCGCCGCGACGGCTTCGGCGTTCATGTCCACCAGCATCACCTTGGCGCCGGCGGCCACCAGCATTTCAGCGGTGGCGGCACCGAGGCCGGAAGCACCGCCGGTGACGAGAAAAACCTTGTTTTCGATCTGCATCATTGTTTCCTTGGATTCAAGCTGAAACGTTCTTCGCGGCGGCCTCTTGAGCCTTGGCGATTTCCTGGTTGCGCAAGATAACGCTTTGGTCGGTACGCCTTCGTAACCACCGAACCAGCACATCGGCGACTGGGTGCGATCGATGGCCAGGATTCCTGGCTGGCCGACGCCGAGTTCTTTGTATTCCTCATCCAGCACCACGATACGGTGGCCCGGCGAGGCAAAACCGGCGGCGCCCATGTGGATCGGATGTTCCAGGCCATGGTGATTGCACAGCACCATGCCCAGTTCGGTCTGGCCGTAATGGTCGTGAATCACCACACCGAGGTTGTCGGCRAACCAGCGGATCACTTCCGGATTCAGCGGCTCGCCGGCGCTGCTGACGATGCGCAGCTTGCCCTTGATCGAACGGGCGAATTCATCGCCACCGGCAATCAGCAAGCGATAGGCGGTCGGTGAGCCAGTGAGGTTGGTAATCCCGTATTTGTTGATCACCCGGCAGGTGCTTTCCAGGGTGAACGGGCCATCGTAAAAGGTGATCGGATGCCCCATCGCCATCGGCCCGGTGACACCGAAATAAATACCGTAGGCCCAACCCGGATCGGCGACGTTCCAGAAGGCGTCCTCGGGGCGCAGGTCTACAGCGTCGCGGGTGTAACTCTGGAACGCAACGATGGCCTTGAGCGGCACCGACAGCGCTTTCGACGGGCCGGTAGTGCCCGAGGTGAACATCAGCAGGAACGGGTCTTCGCCGGTCAGCAATACCGGTTCGCAGATGCTGGAGTAGTTGGCCAGTTCCGCCCAGAAACTGAAATCACCCCGAACAATACCTTGGCCTTTCGCGCCGCCGACGGTGACGATGGTCGGGCAGTCGGCCACTTCAGCCAGTTTCGGGCGATTGACCGCATCGGTGACCACCACTTTGGCGCCGGAACTGTTCAGACGGTGTTCGATGGCTTTGGGGCCGAAGGCGGTGAACAGCGGCTGATAAACCGCCCCGATACGCCAGGCGGCAAACACGGTGATCAGCAATTCGAAGTTGCGGGGCAGCAGGCCTGCGACCTTGTCGCCCTTCTTCACGCCCTGGGCCACCAGAAAGTTGGCGAAACGCGCGGCCTTGTCCTGCAAGTCGCTGAAAGTATAGGTCGCGCTGCTACCGTCGCGGCCTTCCCAGAACAGCGCAATGCGCCCCGGCAAGGCATGCCGGTCGCAACACTCGACGCAGGCGTTGAGCGCTGTCAACGACCCTGTGAGCGCGGCATCGACGGTGTGCTGATAATTGAACTGTGACGTAGCAGACAAGTAATCGCGCATTGCCAGAATCCCTCTGTATTTTTATTAGGTTGGGGGAACCGTAATCAACAGGGAAATACTCGCTCTGCGCGGGGAGCGGGACAATGGTCAAAGCTATCAAGTTGCGTGACTGGTTTGGCCAAGGTTCGAGGGCGTGCCCGCGATGACGTCAGCACCCCAGGATCCGGATCAGTCCGCCTCGTTCAGAATCAAACTCCGATAATGCCCAGGATTGGACCCCGACCATTTGCGAAACGCCTTGTAGAACGAGCTGGCATCGGCAAACCCCAAACGGGTGGCGATTTCAGCGAAGCTGATGGCCGGCTCGGCCAGCCAGACGATGGCCAGTTCCTTGCGCACGCTGTCCTTGAGCCCCTGATACGTCTGCCCTTCTTCGGCCAGGCGGCGGCGCAACGTTGAGGCCGACATGCACAGTTGCTGCGCCAGCGCTTCGGTTTCCGGCCAGCGCTCGGCGGGCAATTGCCGCAGATCGTGCTTGATCCGGCTGGCCAGGCTCTCGGGGTCGCGGTACTTGACCAGAATGTTCGCCGGTGCATGGGCCAGAAAGCGCTTGAGCTCTTCAGCGCTGCGCTTGATCGGCAAATCCAGGCAGTCGGCGGAGAAAATCATCCGCGTGCGCGGCCGGTCGAATCGCAGGTTCTCGGAAAACATCACCCGATAGTCATCGCAAAAATCCGGCTCCGGGCAACGCAACTCGATGGCCAGGATCGGAATCCGCCGCCCCGCCAGCCAGCAAGCAACTCCGTGCACGATCATCCAGTAAGTGAAATAGGTGAAGGCGCGGCGTGGTTCTTCGTCCTCCTCCAGCAGGACGATTTCCGCCAGGCTTTGCTGGCGAACCAGTTGTGCGGGCAGGCGTTCGAGCATCAACGACAGAAAGCTCAGGCCCGAGGTCAGCCCGACGGCCAGGCTCGGCTGAACCATGGAGCAGCGACAGAGAAACTCCAGGCTGCCGGACTTGAGCTTGCGTGGGTCCATGCCAAAAAACTCATCGTCCCCACGCCGGGCCAGCAAACGCCACAGGCGCGCATAGGCGGCGGCCGGGACACGCGCGTCGGTGCTGTCCAACAGCGCTGGATCGATGCCGACCTTGTTCAACACCTCTGCGGTGGCAGCGCCAGGGGCGCAACTTTGCAACAGCGCTTCACGCACCAGTTGAATGGCGATGGTGTCTTTTTCCGACATTGACCGGGGTGAGCCTTGTTATTGGAGTGGTGGGCATATTAGCGCACCGCTCGCTCCTAAGGGATGGTGGGATCTTCAGGGTTGTTCAGCTTAGGTTCAGGCAATTAGCAATAACTACCATATGAGAATGAGTTTCATCATGTTACAAATTAGCACCCTATCTAATTACTCCCCGGTGCTGAATGCTCGTTCCTTTTCTGATCATGCTGCGCGAAGGCATCGAAGCCGCGTTGATCGTTGGCATTATCGCCAGTTACCTCAAGCAGACCGGTCGTGGCCAATGGATGCCGGCAGTGTGGGTCGGTGTATTCCTCGCCGCCGCGCTGGCCCTGCTGGTCGGCGGTGGCCTGGAACTGATCAGTGCTGAATTCCCGCAAAAGCAGCAAGAGCTGTTTGAAGGTGTGGTCGGTTTGCTGGCCGTCGGCATTCTCAGCTCCATGGTGTTCTGGATGCGCAAGGTGGCGCGTTCGATCAAGCATTCGCTGCACGTTTCCCTCGATCAGGCGCTGACCGGCTCCAGGCATCAAGTGACCGCGCTGATCGCCATGGTGTTTTTCGCCGTCGCCCGGGAAGGCCTGGAAACAATGTTCTTCCTGCTCGCCGTGTTCCAGCAAAGCGAAGGCCCGGCCGCACCGCTCGGCGCCCTGCTCGGCCTGGCCCTGGCGATCATCGTCGGCTTCCTGATCTACACCGGCAGCCTGCGCCTGAATCTCTCGGCGTTCTTGCGCTGGACCGGTCTGTTCATTCTGGTGGTAGCCGCCGGGATTCTCTCCAACTCGGTGCAAGCCCTGCATGAAGCCGGCGTGTGGAATCACCTGCAAACCGTGCTCTTCGATTTCAGTGCCACGCTGCCGATGGACGGCCCGCTGGGCTCGGTGCTGGCCGGCATGTTCGGCTACCAGGACGCGCCGACCGTCAGCACCCTCGGGGCGTATCTGCTTTATCTGTTGGTGGCGCTGGTGATGTTTTTTCTCCCGGCGGCCACGCCCGCGCAAACACCCTCTTCCGTTTCCAGCCAATAAGGGCCTTCATGTCAACGCCAGTTCCTCCAGTGGCTTCACCTCCGCGCGCCTTGCGCTGGGCGGTAGCCGGATCGGTGATCGTGATGATCGCCGCCGGTGGCCTGTTCTACTACGCCTCGAAAATGGCCGCCGCCAAGCGCCAGAGCAACCACGACCAAGTGCTGGTCACCCTTCACCCGCACAGCTGCGAACCGAATGCGCTGACGGTTCCGGCCGGTCGCACCAGTTTCCGTATCGTCAACCGCTCGGACCGTGCCGTCGAATGGGAAATTCTTGACGGCGTGCTGGTGGTCGAAGAGCGGGAGAACATCGCCCCTGGCCTGAGCCAGGTGATCAACGCCAACCTGTTGCCCGGCGACTACACCATCACCTGCGGCTTGCTGAGCAACCCGCGCGGCACCTTGCATGTCACCCCAACCGCCGCGTCCGATGCGGCGACCAAGGCGCGTCCCTCGATGGTGGCGTTCATTGGCCCATTGTCGGAATTTCGCGTGTACCTGAGCAGCCAGAGCACCGCCTTGATCAAAGCCGTCGCCGCGCTTGAGCAAGCGATCGAGGCCGGCGACCTGAGCCAGGCACAAGCCTTGTATGTGCCGGCTCGTGCGGCCTATCAACGGTTGGCTCCAGCAGTCCAGCGCCTGGCGGAGCTGGACAACGCGATCAATGCCCGCGCCGATTACTTCGATAAGCGCGAGCAGGATCCGGGCTTCGTCGGCTTCCACCGCCTCGAATACGCGCTGTTCCAACAACGCAACCTCGACGGTCTGACGCCTGTTGCACAACGGCTGAGCATCGATGTCGCCAATCTCAAACAGCAACTGCTGGCCCAGTCGCTACCACCGGAACAACTGGTGAGCATGCTGGTGCGCAACCTCAACAGCCTCGCCGAGGTACGCGCCAGCAGCGGCGAAGAAGAACGCTACAGCCACTCCGACCTGAACGGTTTCGCCGCCAACCTCGACGCGACCCGCAAAGTCGTCGACCTGTTGCGGCCGTTGCTGAGCAAACCTGCCGCTGAACTACTGGCGAAAATCGACAGCGCGGTCACGGCCTTCGACGCCGAACTCAACGGTTTCAAGGTCAAGGATGGCTACGCCAGCTACGACACTGTCAGCGCCGAACAGCGCAAACGTATCGCCGACAAGGCCAAGGTTCTGGCCGATGCACTCGATGGAATCGATCCCGCCCTTGGCCTTTCCGGCCTGTAAGCAGAAGACCTCAGACAGATGAACGACTCAGAACAGTTTTCAGCACAACGCCGTCGTGTATTGATGGGTATGGGAGCCGCCGGTGTGGCGATAGCCGGTTCGGCCCTGAGTTGCCCGGTCATGGCCGCGACCCCGGCGCAAGTCACCGAAGCACCGAGCAGCGACAAGACCGAGGACCGCCACGCCTTCCACGGCCAGCACCAGACCGGCATCGTCACCCCGCGCCCAACATCCGGCATGCTGGTGTCGTTCGACGTATTGGCCAGCGACCGCGCAGATCTGGAGCGGCTGTTTCGCACGCTCAACGAGCGTATCGCGTTCCTGATGCAGGGCGGTCCGGTGGCGCAGGTCGACCCCAAACTGCCGCCGCTGGACTCGGGGATTCTTGGCCCGGTGGTTACACCGGACAACCTGACCATCACCGTATCGGTGGGCGAGTCGCTGTTCGACGAGCGCTTCGGTCTGGCCGGCGCCAAGCCCAAACGGCTGATCCGCATGGTCGGTTTCCCCAACGACGCACTGGAGGCCGACTGCTGCCACGGCGACCTTAGCCTGCAGTTCTGCTCCAACACCGCCGACACCAACATCCACGCCCTGCGCGACATCGTGAAAAACCTGCCGGACCTGTTGCTGGTGCGCTGGAAACAGGAAGGCAGCGTACCTCCGCAAGCCCCGACGAAACCCGGTGTGCCGGCGCAAAGCGCACGCAACTTTCTGGGTTTTCGCGACGGCTCGGCCAACCCCGACTCCAACGACGCCAAGGCCATGGACAGCATCGTCTGGGTCCAGCCCGGCAGCGACGAACCGGCCTGGGCGGTCAACGGCAGCTACCAGGCGGTGCGGATCATCCGCAACTTCGTCGAGCGCTGGGACCGCACGCCGCTGCAAGAACAGCAAAGCATTATCGGCCGGGTCAAGAGCACCGGTGCACCGATGGATGGTGCGCATGAAACCCAAGTCCCGGATTACGCCAAAGACCCGGAAGGCAAGCTGACCAAACTCGACGCCCATATCCGCCTGGCCAACCCGCGCACCGCGGCAACCCAGGCCAACCTGATCCTGCGCCGACCGTTCAACTACTCCAACGGCGTGAACAAGAACGGTCAGCTGGACATGGGTTTGCTGTTCATCTGTTACCAGGCGGATTTGCAAAAAGGCTTCATCACCGTGCAGACCCGACTCAATGGCGAGCCGTTGGAGGAATACCTGAAACCGGTTGGCGGCGGGTACTTCTTCACCCTGCCGGGTGTGACCGGCGACAAGGACTTCATCGGCCGCTCGCTGCTCAACGCTACACAACCCAAAGCCTCAGTCTGACCCTTACCACTCCACGGAACCGTCCCATGAAAAAGTCGCCTCTCGCGTTACTGCTGACCCTTGGTT
>NZ_JBFTMK010000306.1:0-6052 GCF_056396965.1 Pseudomonas sp. 05N434 | reverse complement strand
CGCAAGGATCGCGCGGGCCGCAGCACTCCATGGAGGGAGATGACATGCATCAGCAAGGTTTCAGCCTGATCGGACTGCTCATGGGACTGACGATTGTCGGGATTGTTCTGCACTTGGTCAGTCCGGCGTTCGCTGCACTGACGGAATCGAATCATCGGGAGCAGGCGGCCGAGTCGCTGATCAGTGGGATCCGCCAGGCCAGAACCCTGGCCATAACCCGCAACCAGAACGTGGTCATTCATGGCATCAACGGCGATTGGAGCCAGGGCTGGCGGATCATTCTGGACATCAGCGGCAAAGGGCCAGAGGACAGCAGCAATCCGCTACTGGTCGAGCGCGCAGGTGATGCGCGGACGCCGATTGTCGGCAATTGGTGGGTCAGGCGTTTCGTGCGGTTCAGCAGTCTGGGCCAACCGCTGATGCCCGGGCGGGCATTTCAGGCAGGGACGCTACATATTTGCTCGGCTCGCGAGCCGGTCAGCCAGCTCCAGGTGGTACTGGCGGCGAGCGGTCGAGTGCGCCTGGCCAACCGTAAGGCTGAGCAGGCGCTGTGTCGAAAGGCGAAAAGTATTACAGCAGCGAACGCACGCGCAGCTCTTTAGGCATGGAGAAGGTGATGTTCTCCTCGCGACCGGCCAGTTCATCGGCACCCGTGGCACCCCAGGCCTGCAATTGCTGGATCACGCCACGTACCAGCACTTCCGGAGCGGAGGCACCGGCCGTGATGCCAATACGCTCGACACCGTCGAACCAGCTCTTTTGCAAGTCTTCGGCACCGTCGATCAGATAGGCCGGGGTGGCCATGCGTTCGGCCAGTTCACGCAGACGATTGGAGTTGGAGCTGTTCGGGCTGCCAACCACCAGCACCACGTCGCATTCGTCCGCCAGTTGCTTGACGGCGTCCTGACGGTTTTGCGTGGCGTAACAGATATCGTCCTTGCGCGGACCGCCGATCGCCGGAAAACGCGCACGCAGGGCGTCGATCACGCGACTGGTGTCGTCCATGGACAGGGTGGTCTGGGTAACGAAAGCCAGCTTTTCAGGGTTGTTCACCTGCAATTCGGCGACATCTTTCTCGTCTTCGACCAGATAGATCGCGCCACCATTGCTGCCATCGTATTGTCCCATGGTGCCTTCGACTTCCGGATGACCGGCATGACCGATAAGGATGCATTCACGGCCGTCGCGGCTGTAACGCGCGACTTCGATGTGCACCTTGGTCACCAGCGGRCAGGTSGCGTCRAACACSTTCAGSCCACGACCTGTGGCTTCGGTACGCACGGCCTGGGAAACGCCGTGGGCGCTGAAGATCACGATCACGTCATCCGGTACCTGATCCAGTTCCTCGACGAAGATCGCCCCACGGGCACGCAGGTCTTCGACCACGAATTTGTTGTGGACCACTTCGTGGCGCACGTAGATTGGCGGCCCGAAGACTTCCAGGGCGCGGTTGACGATTTCGATCGCCCGGTCCACGCCGGCGCAGAAGCCACGGGGGTTGGCGAGTTTGATTTGCATGCTGTGCCTCGTGTCTTGCGCGCAAGAAGTTAGATCATTGTAGGAGCAGAGCTTGCTCGCGAAAGCGGTGTGTCAGTCAACATTGATGCTGAATGTGATGACGCCTTCGCGAGCAAGCTCTGCTCCTACAGGTGACCGTATTCGGTCAGTTACAACGCTTTGACGTTGATGATCTCGACGTCAAAGGTCAAGGTCTTACCGGCGAGCGGGTGGTTGAAGTCGATGGTCACTTGCGCGTCATCGAATTCCTTCACCACGCCTGGCAGCTCGGTATTGGCCGCATCATTGAAGATCACCAGCAATCCTGGCGACAGTTCCATGTCCTGGAACTGTTTACGCGGGATGATCTGCACGTTTTGCGGGTTAGGCTGGCCAAAGGCGTTTTCCGGCTCGATGGACAGGCTGCGCTTGTCGCCGGCCTTGAAGCCGAACAGCGCGGCCTCGAAGCCTGGCAACAGGTTGCCGTCGCCGACCTTGAAGGTCGCCGGGGCTTTGTCGAAAGTGCTGTCGACGGTGTCGCCGTTCTCCAGGCGCAATGCAAAGTGCAAGGTGACTTCCGTGTTCTGGCCGATACGTTGTTCAGCCAATACCTGTTCAGTCATGAACGGTTTCTCCGGTCTTCTTACTTTTGAACATATCCAGCGCGAGCATTACGGCACCGACAGAAATGGCGCTGTCAGCAAAGTTGAACGCCGGGAAATACCAGCGGTTCTGCCAATGCACCAGAATGAAATCGATCACATGCCCCAGGGCAATGCGGTCGTACAGATTGCCCAGCGCGCCACCCAGCACCAAGGCAAGCGCAATCGCCAGCCAGGTGTCGTTGCGCCCCAGGCGCTTGAGCCAGATCACCAGCACCGCGCTAACCACCACCGCGATCAAGGCAAACAACCAGCGCTGCCAGCCTGAGCCGTCAGCCAGGAAGCTGAACGCCGCCCCGGTGTTGTAGGCCAGGGTCCAGCTGAACAAATCGGGGATCACCACGATTTGCTGGTACATCTCGAGCTTGCCTTCGAAGTAGAACTTGCTGGCCTGGTCAATGACCAGGACCAGCAAACTCAACCAGAGCCAGCTCAGCCGTCCGAAACGGCCAGCCGCATTAGGCATAGTGACGAACCTCGCCCGCGCCGCTGATGTTGTCGACACAACGACCGCAGATTTCCGGATGTTCCGGGTTCACACCGACGTCTTCACGGCAGTGCCAGCAGCGGGCGCACTTGACGTGAGCCGACTTGACGATCTTGAGCTTCAGGCCGCTGACTTCGGTGACCACGGCATCGGCCGGTGCCTGCACCAATGGCGCAACACTGGCGGTCGAAGTGATCAGCACGAAACGCAGTTCGTTGCTCAGCTTGGCCAGGTCGGCGCTCAGCGCGTCTTCGGCGAACAGCGTCACTTCGGCTTGCAGGTTGCCACCAACGGCCTTGGCTGCACGCTGGATTTCCATTTCCTTGTTGACCGCAACCTTGACCGCCATGATCCGGTCCCAGTAAGCGCGATCCAGCTCGAAGCCTTCCGGCAGTTCGCTCAGGCCTTCGTACCAGGTGTTGAGCATCACAGACTCGTTACGCTCGCCCGGCAGGTACTGCCACAGCTCGTCGGCGGTGAACGCCAGGATCGGCGCGATCCAGCGCACCAGCGCTTCGGAGATGTGGAACAGCGCAGTCTGGCACGAACGACGGGCCTTGCTGTCGGCGCCAGTGGTGTACTGGCGGTCCTTGATGATGTCCAGGTAGAAACCGCCCAACTCCTGCACGCAGAAGTTGTGGATCTTGGAGTAAACGTTCCAGAAACGGTATTCGCCGTAGTGTTCCTGCAGCTCGCGTTGCAGCAACAGCGTGCGATCCACGGCCCAACGGTCCAGGGCGAGCATTTCTTCGGCCGGCAGGAGGTCGGTGGCCGGGTTGAAACCGGTCAGGTTGGAAAGCAGGAAACGCGCGGTGTTACGGATGCGCCGGTAGGCGTCCGCACTGCGTTGCAGGATCTGCTCGGAAACCGCCATCTCACCCGAGTAGTCGGTAGACGCTACCCACAGACGCATGATGTCGGCGCCCAGGGTGTCGTTGACCTTCTGCGGCGCGATCACGTTGCCCAGGGACTTGGACATTTTGCGACCGGATTCGTCGACGGTGAAACCGTGGGTCAGCAGCTCGCGGTACGGTGCGTGGTCGTCGATGGCGCAACCGGTCAGCAACGACGAGTGGAACCAGCCGCGGTGCTGGTCCGAGCCTTCCAGGTACAGGTCGGCGCGAGGGCCGGTCTCGTGGCCCATCGGGTGCGAACCGCGCAGGACGTGCCAGTGCGTGGTGCCCGAGTCGAACCAGACGTCCAGGGTGTCGCTGATCTTGTCGTACAGCGGCGCTTCGTCACCGAGCAACTCAGCGGCGTCCATCTTGAACCAGGCTTCGATGCCTTCGACTTCGACGCGCTGGGCGACGATTTCCATCAGTTCGACGGTGCGTGGGTGCAGTTCGCCGCTTTCCTTGTTCAGGAAGAACGGGATCGGCACGCCCCAGTTGCGCTGACGGGAGATGCACCAGTCCGGACGGTTGGCGATCATCGAGTGCAGGCGCGCCTGGCCCCAGGCCGGGACGAATTTGGTGTCTTCGATGGCTTTGATCGCGCGTTTGCGCAGGGTGTCGCCCGCTGCTGGCTCTTTGTCCATGCCGATGAACCACTGCGCGGTGGCGCGATAGATCAGCGGGGTCTTGTGACGCCAGCAATGCATGTAGCTGTGTTCGATGGTGGTGGTGTGCAGCAGCGCGCCGACTTCGGTCAGTTTATCGACGATGGCCGGATTGGCCTTCCAGATGAACTGGCCGCCGAAGAACTCCAGCGATGGCACATACACGCCATTGCTTTGCACCGGATTGATGATGTCATCGTTGACCATGCCGTACTTCTTGCAGGTCACGAAGTCGTCCACGCCGTAGGCTGGCGAGGAGTGAACCACGCCGGTGCCCGCGCCCAGCTCAACGTAGTCGGCCAGGTAAACCGGCGACAGGCGATCGTAGAACGGGTGACGGAAGTTGATCAGTTCCAGCGCTTTACCGGTGGTGGTGGCGATCACCGAACCTTCCAGGCTGTAGCGGGCCAGGCAGGACTCGACCAATTCTTCAGCCAGTACCAGCAGCTTGTCGCCGACGTCGACCAGGGCGTAGTTGAACTCCGGGTGAACGTTCAGCGCCTGGTTGGCCGGGATAGTCCACGGAGTGGTGGTCCAGATCACGATCGAAGCAGGTTTGCCCAACGACGGCAGACCGAACGCGGCAGCCAGCTTGGCTTCGTCGGCGATCGGGAAGGCCACGTCGATGGTCGCGGACTTTTTGTTCTCGTACTCGACTTCCGCTTCAGCCAGGGCYGAACCGCAGTCAAAGCACCAGTTCACAGGCTTCAGGCCCTTGAACACGAAGCCACCCTTGACGATTTCCGCCAGGGCGCGGATTTCACCGGCCTCGTTTTTGAAGTCCATGGTCTTGTACGGGTTGGCGAAGTCGCCCAACACGCCCAAACGGATGAATTCGGACTTCTGGCCTTCGATCTGCTCGGTGGCGTAGGCACGGCACAGTTCGCGGGTCTTGTCGGCGCCCAGGTTCTTGCCATGGGTCACTTCGACTTTGTGCTCGATCGGCAGGCCGTGGCAGTCCCAGCCCGGAACATAAGGTGCGTCGAAACCCGACAGGGTTTTCGAGCGGATGATCATGTCCTTGAGAATCTTGTTCAGCGCATGACCGATGTGAATCGTGCCGTTGGCGTACGGAGGACCGTCGTGCAGTACGAACTTCGGACGATCCTTGCCAATCTCGCGCAACTTACCRTACAGGCCAATGCTGTCCCAGCGCTGCAGAATCTGCGGTTCGCGCTGAGGCAGGCCGGCCTTCATTGGGAAGGCGGTGTCCGGAAGGTTTAGCGTGGCTTTATAGTCGGTCATTTAAGGCTCTTCATTAGCGATTGGCGCTAGGTGCGACAGGGCACGGGCGGCGGCGATATCCGCATTGATCGCCGTCTTAAGCGCCTCCAGAGAGGCGAAACGCTGCTCTTCACGCAGCTTGTGGTGGAAAACCACCGTCAAACGCCGGTCATACAGATCGCCGGCAAAATCTAAAAGGTGCACTTCGAGGTGAGCTTTGCCATCCCCTTCGACCGTTGGCCGCACACCAATATTGGCGACGCCTGGCCAGGTCTTGCCATCGATGTCGACGCTGACCAGGTAAACCCCGCTCAACGGCACACGACGACGCTTGAGTTGTACGTTGGCCGTGGGCGTACCCAACTGGCGCGCCAGCTTCTGGCCATGCAGGACCCGACCGGCAATCCGGTACGGGCGACCGAGCAGTTGCTCGGCCAAGGCGAAATCGGCAGCGGCCAGGGCATTGCGGACCTGAGTGCTGCTGACACGAATGCCGTCCAGCTCGACGGTCTGCGCCGCTTCGACGGTAAAGCCCTGAAGGACGCCGGCCTGTTGCAAGTAGTCGAAATCCCCCAACCGGTCGCAGCCAAATCGGAAATCGTCACCGACTTCCAGATGCTGCAC
>NZ_JBFTMK010000305.1:0-6084 GCF_056396965.1 Pseudomonas sp. 05N434 | reverse complement strand
GCTCTACTACGAAGGCAAGATGGTGCCGGCCGACGCCAAGGTCGCCGAAGAGCACTTCAAGAAAGCCCTCGGCCGGGAAGTCGCCGCCGATTACTACCTCGGCCAGATTTACCGTCGCGGTTACCTGGGCAAGGTCTATCCGCAGAAAGCCCTGGATCACCTGCTGACCGCTGCGCGCAACGGCCAGAACAGCGCCGATTTCGCCATCGCCCAACTGTTCTCCCAAGGCAAGGGCACCCGGCCCGACCCGGTCAACGCTTACGTCTTCAGCCAATTGGCCAAGGCTCAAGACACCCCGCAAGCCACTGAGCTTGCGCAAACACTCGAAGCGCAACTGCCGCCTGACCGGCTGGCCGAGGCCCAACGCCTGCTCAAACAAGAGCAAGCCATTCGTAGCACCGTGAGTCCGGACACGCTGGAACTGCACGCTTTGCAAGAAGAAGACGGCGAGGAATCCCTATGAAACTCAATCCATTCGTGCAGGCCGGTATTGGCCTGACATTCGCCCTGCTGTGGTCGTGCCCGACCCTGGCGGCCCTGACCGAAGACAAGAACTTCGGTCTCGAAGTCAAAGTTACCGGCCAGTCCGAAAACGACAGTGACCTGGGCACCGCCGGTGGCGGCGACGTTAACGGCGTCGGCCTCGACCTGCGCCCTTGGGTCTATGGCGAAAGCGGCGCGTGGAGCGCCTACGCGATGGGTCAGGCCGTGACGTCCACCGACATCATCGAAACCGACACCCTGCAACAGTCCGACAACAGCGGCACCCAGACCACCGACAGCGGTGATCGCAAGACCAGGAAAAACTACCTGGCGATGCGCGAGTTCTGGGTCGGTTACCAGGGCCTCACGCCTTACCCTGGCGAGATCCTCAAGTTCGGTCGCCAACGCCTGCGTAACGACGACGGCCAATGGCGCGACACCAACATCGAAGCCCTGAACTGGACCTTCGACACCACCCTGTTGCGCGCCAACGTCGGTATCGCCGAACGCTTCAGCGAATATCGCACCGACCTGAAAGAACTGTCCCCCAAAGACAAGGATCGCCTGCACGCCTACGCCGATGCGGCGTATCAGTGGACACCCGGTAACTGGGTCGGCATTCGCGGTCATCACACCCACGATAACGGCAAGCTCGACTATCCGGAGCCGGGCGTGGCTGGCGATACCCTGGACAAGAAACAGAACGGCGACATCAGCTGGCTCGGCCTCACCGCCGACAGTGATGCCTACAACTGGCGCAACACCAACACCGTCAATTACTGGGGCAGCATCACCGGCATGAACGGCGACCGTGACACGGTCAACCCGTTGAATGCCGACGGCACTCGCCCGGCAGAAGCCAAGCGTGGTGAAGACCTGAACGGCTGGGCTACTGACCTGGGTGTTCGTCTGCGTCTCGATCCGCAGTGGCAAGTCGGTGCAGCCTATGCCCGCGCCAGCGCCGAGTACCAACAGAACGGCCTGGAAAGCAACCGCTCGAACTACACCGGTACTCGCTCGCGGGTTCACCGTTTCGGCGAAGCCTTCCGTGGCGAAATGAACAACATGCAGACCGCTACGCTGTTCGGCTCCTGGATGCTCAACGACGAATACGACGCCAGCCTGATCTACCACAAGTTCTGGCGTGTGGACGGCAACAAGCCGGTGGGCAACAACGGCATCAACGCTGTTGAAAACAACACCGACGACGCGACCGGCGCGATCCTCTCCAGCACCTCCCTGCCGCTGGAAGATGGCAACAAGGACCTCGGTCAGGAAATGGACCTGGTGGTCACCAAGTACTTCAAGCAAGGCCTGTTGCCGGCAGCGTTGAGCCAGTCGATCGATGAGCCTTCGGCCCTGGTGCGGTTCCGTGGCGGTGTGTTCAAGCCCGGCGATGCCTATGGCAAAGAAGTCGACTCGTACATGCACCGTGCGTTTATCGACGTGATCTGGCGCTTCTGATGCAAACCGCGAAGGGAGTGCCCGACATGAACAGCGCCAAGAAAGGCTCGATCAGCCTGCTGGCCGGCGCGCTGCTRCTGGCCAGCACAGCCGCCTTCGCCACCGTCGAACCGGTCAAGGCTGTGCACCAGCCTGAACAGCAGAGCAAGCCGACGACCATAGCCAAAGGACTGCAACAGGCCAAGACCTACACCGTCAGCAGCGCACCCACCGCGCCGCTGGACTTGGCCAAGCCGAAACTGCCGGACACTTCTGGCTACACCGCCGAAGCCATTGCCGCGAAAATCGTGCGCACCAAGCCCGGCAAGATCAGCATACGCCGGATGATGCAGGAAGACGCCTTGAAGGACTTCATCGGCGGCGACAACAAGATGGCCGAGTGGGTGGTGCGTCAGCACGGCATCCCGCAGGCGATCTTCGTCGACGACGGCTACATGAACCTCAAGGACCTGACCAAGAAGCTGCCCAAGCAGTACCTCAGCGAAACGTCGCCAGGTGTGTTCCTGGCGAAGTTGCCGATCGTGGTGGGCAGACACGGCATTCTGGAAATCGACAAACAGACCCAGGAATTGCGCCTGTCCCAAGAGGCCGGCTCATTCCTGGTCAACGACGGTCAGCTGTTTGTGCGTGATACCAAGATCACCGGCTGGAGCGAGAAGGCCAACGGTCCGGCGGCCTTCTCGTCGCCCAAGGAGTTCCGTCCGTTCCTGTTGTCCTGGGGCGGCACCGAGACCTATATCGCCAACAGCAAGATCGCCAGTTTCGGTTACGCCAACAGTAAGTCCTACGGCGTGAGTATTTCCCAGTACACGCCGAACATGGCCAAGGTGCTCAAGCGCCCTGAACCGACCGGCTGGATCGTCGGCTCCGAGTTCTCGGACATGTGGTACGGCTTCTACTGCTACGAAACCCGCGACTTCGTGGTCAAGGGCAACACCTACAAAGACAACATCGTCTACGGCATCGACCCCCATGACCGTTCCCACGGTCTGATCATCGCCGACAACACGGTGTACGGTACCAAGAAGAAGCACGGGATCATTATTTCCCGTGAGGTCAACGACAGCTTCATCTTCAACAACCGCAGCTACGACAACCACCTGTCGGGCCTGGTGATCGACCGTAACAGCGTGAACAACCTGATCGCCTACAACGAGATCTACAAGAACCACACCGACGGCATCACCCTCTACGAGAGTGCCGACAACCTGTTGTGGGGCAACAAGGTGATCAGCAATAAGCGTCACGGCATCCGGATTCGTAACAGCGTGAACATTCGCCTGTACGAAAACGTCTCGATGGCCAACGGCCTGACCGGTGTCTACGGGCACATCAAAGACCTGAGCGACACCGACCGGGACATCAAGCTCGACCCGTTCGATGCCGAAGTGTCGCTGATCGTGGTCGGTGGTGAACTGGCTGCCAACGGCAGCGGACCGCTGTCGATCGACTCGCCGCTGAGCGTGGAGTTGTATCGCGTGTCGATGCTCGCACCGACCAAAACCAGCGGCATCAGCTTCTCGGGAATTCTCGGCGAGCGTCAGGATGAAATTCTCGACCTGCTGGTGCGCCAGCAGAAAGCCGTGCTGATCGACCCTGTCGAACGCCAGACCGAAATGCGGGACTGAGGATAATTTTATGCACCCACACTTGATCAAATTACTCAGCCTGTCGGCCCTGACCGCGGGTATTCTCGCGGCCAGCACTGGCGTGCGTGCCGAAGACGCCAAGGCACCGAGCTTCAGCGCCGAGCCGTGCTGCAGCCTGTGCCCGGCAGCCCACGACCCGAAGAACTACACCACCCGCTATCAGCAGAACTTCACCACGCTGGTGCAGGCCCAGGGCGACTGGCTGTTCCGTACCCAAGAAGACTTGCGCACCGAGTTCGACACCACACCCGCCGGCTACAAACGCCTGAAACAACTGCACGATGCGTTCAAGAGCAAAGGCGTGGAGCTGGTCATCGTTTACCAGCCGACCCGTGGCCTGGTGAACCGCAACAAGCTGAACCCGGAAGAAAAAGCCAAATACGATTTCGACAAGGCCCTGACCAACTACAAGACCATGCTCGGGCGCTTCGCGCAGATGGGCTACGTGGTCCCCGACCTGTCACCACTGACCAACGAATCGCTGCCCGACACCCTGCCCGCCCACGATTTCTACTTCCGCGGCGACCAGCACTGGACCCCGTATGGCGCCCAGCGCACCGCGAAGATCGTCGCCGAGAAGGTCAAGCAGTTGCCGGCCTTCGCCGACATTCCCAAGCGTGAATTCGAGACCCATAAGTCGGGTCGCATGGGCAAGACCGGAACGTTACACAACATGGCGGGTCAACTCTGTGGCACCAGCTACGCGATCCAGTACATGGATCAGTTCACCACCGAGCCCAAGGGCGAAGCAGCGGATGGCGATCTGTTCGGTGAATCCGGCAACCCGGAAATCACCCTGGTCGGCACCAGCCACAGTGGCAAGAACTACAACTTCGCCGGTTTCCTCGAAGAGGCCATCGGCGCCGACATCCTCAACGTGGCATTCCCCGGCGGTGGCCTGGAAGGTTCGATGCTGCAGTACCTGGGCAGCCAGGAGTTCCAGACCAAGCCTCCGAAGATTCTCATCTGGGAGTTCTCGCCGCTTTATCGCCTCGACCAGGAAACCATCTACCGCCAGATGATGGCGCTGCTCGACAACGGTTGCGAAGGCAAGGATGCACAGATGAGCAGCAGCGCCATGGTGAAGCCGGGCAAAAACGAACTGTTGGTCAACAGCAAGAACCTGGACCTGCGCAACAGCGACCACCAGGTCGACATCCGCTTCGCCGATACGTCGGTGAAAACCTTGCATGCCACCCTCTGGTACATGAATGGGCGTCATGAGGACATCAAGATCGAGAAACCGGAAACCTCCGAAACCGACGGGCGTTTCGCCTTCGAGTTGCGCACGGACGAAGACTGGGCCTCGCAGAATCTGCTGGCCGTTGAAGTCCAGGGGCCTGAAACACCAGGTGCCGCGCCACAGAAAGTCGAGGCGAAAATCTGCAAACGTAACGTGTTCTCCGGCACCGGGCAGCGTACTGCTCAAGCCGGGCAATGAGGCTAGCTCTTATGAACTGCATGCAAACCCGAACTTTGAAACAGTTACTCGCGCCTTCCCTGCTGGCTTTGGCGATGTTCGCTGGCGCCACCCAGGCCGCCGCACCACTGCGCCCGCCTCAAGGGTATTTTGCGCCTGTGGATAAATTCAAGACCGGCGACAAGAGCGAAGGCTGCGACGCAATGCCGACGCCGTACACCGGCGCCCTGCAGTTTCGCAGCAAATACGAAGGCTCCGACAAGGCCCGTTCGACTCTGAACGAGGAATCGGAAAAGGCCTTCCGCGACACCACCGCCGACATCACCAAGATCGAGCGCGGCACCAGCAAGCGAGTGATGCAGTTCATGCGTGACGGTCGCCCGGAACAACTGGAATGCACCCTCGACTGGTTGACCGCCTGGGCCAAGGCCGATGCATTGATGTCCAGGGACTTCAACCACACCGGCAAGTCCATGCGCAAATGGGCGCTGGGCAGCATGGCGTCGTCCTATATCCGCCTGAAATTCTCTGACTCGCATCCCCTGGCCACCCACCAGGAACAAGCGCAGGTGATTGAAGCCTGGTTCAGCAAAATGGCCGATCAGGTGGTCAGCGATTGGGACAACCTGCCGCTCGAACAGACCAACAACCACTCGTATTGGGCCGCCTGGTCGGTGATGGCCACGTCGGTCGCCACCAACCGCCGCGACCTGTTCGACTGGGCCGTGAAGGAATTCAAGGTCGGCGCCAATCAGATCGATGCCCAAGGCTTCCTGCCTAACGAACTCAAGCGCCAGCAACGCGCCCTCGCCTACCACAACTATGCCCTGCCGCCGCTGGCGATGATCGCCAGTTTCGCCCAGGCCAACGGTGTGGATTTGCGTCAGGAAAACAACGGTGCCTTGAAACGCCTGGGTGATCGCGTGCTGGCCGGCGTGGACGACCCGGATCAATTCGAGAAGAAAAACGGTAAAGGCCAGGACATGACCGATCTCAAGATCGACTCGAAATTCGCCTGGCTCGAACCGTTCTGCTCGCTCTACACCTGCGCGCCGAATGTGCTGGAAC
>NZ_JBFTMK010000304.1:0-6095 GCF_056396965.1 Pseudomonas sp. 05N434 | reverse complement strand
GTATTCCGCTGATCATCATCTACCTCACGGCTGACTTCGGCAGCGTCGGCGGCGGGATCCTGTCTTCGTTCCTGATCGGTCGCGGGATCAACCCGATCAAGGCCCGACTGATGTCCATGTTCCTGTTCGCCTGCTGCATCATCGGCGTGGTCATGGCCGCCGGTTCGAGCAGCCTGTGGCTCGCAGTCTTCGCCATCTCCCTGGCCATTGGCGCGCACCAGGCCTGGACCGCGAACATCTGGAGCCTGGTGATGGACTACACGCCTAAACACATGATGAGTACKGTGTTCGGCTTCGGTGGCATGTGCGCGGCGATCGGCGGGATGTTCATGACCCAGTTGGTCGGCCACATTCTGACCATCACCAACAACAACTACACCGTGTTGTTCACCATCATTCCGGCGATGTACTTCATCGCGCTGACCTGGATGTACTTCATGGCACCGCGCAAGATTCCGACCGTAAAAGATTGATACACCACAAACGCAGGCCTGATCCCGGGCCTGCGTTTTTTTATGGCCGCGATTTATCCATTTCACCCTTTTTTCTCAAAGCCACAGAGGCACACCATGTCGCCAGGTAACTTGAGCATCGCCAAGCGTGCCGTGATCAGCTTCGGCGTCATCGCCCTGCTGGTCCTGTTGCAGGGGCTGTTCGCCCTTAAACAGGTCGCGCAGGTTCGCGCCACCGGCCAGCACACTGAAAACGTCTCCCTGCCCAGCATTCGCCACCTGGGTGAAATCCGCGACTACATCCTGAGTATTCGCGTGCTCAGCCTGCGCATGGCGCTCAACCGCGATCCAAAGGTGCTCGATGCCACCGTCACACGCCTGCACCAAGTGCAGGGTTGGCTTGCAGAGACGCTGGAAAAATTCACTCCGCTGGTCGGTGATTACAACCGGGGGCCGTACGAAAAGTTCGTCGCCACCGTCACCAGCTACCGCCAGGCGCTGGCGCAATACGAAGCGCTGTCGCGGGAGAACCGCAGCGAAGAAATGACCGCGTTGCTCAATGGCAAAATCCAGGACTACTCGACCCAGACCGGTGACCAGTTCGCCGAATTGATGGCGCTTTCCGCCAACGAAGTCAGCCTGTCAGCCAACCAGGCTGACTCGCTCTACAACCAGGTAAAAATCACCGTGATCGGTGCGCTGATAGCGGTCGCGCTCCTGACCCTGTGCCTGGCCTGGCTGTTGATTCGCAGCATCGTCCTGCCGATCCGTCAGGCGGTCGACGTGGCCGAACAAGTGGCCGCCGGTGACCTGAGTCAACCGATCCGCAGCCACGGCGCCGATGAAACCGCACGCTTGCTCAAGGCCCTGTCAGCCATGCAGACCAGCCTGCGGGAAACCCTGCAACTGATCAGCGGCACGTCGACCCAACTGGCGGCCGCCGCCCAGCAGATGAATCAGAGCACTCAACAGGACTCCAGTCGGCTGCAACAGCAACACAATGAAATCGAGCAGGCCGCCACGGCCGTCAACGAAATGACCGTCGCGGTGGAAGAAGTGGCACGCAACGCGGTGTCGACTTCCGACAGCACCAGACAGTCCACACAGCAAGCCAATCAGGGCCAGGCACGGGTGATTGAAACACTGGATTCGATTCAGGCGATGAGCAGCAATGCGGGCATCGCACTGCAACAGGTTCAGACCCTGGCCGAGCAGTCCCGGGAAATCGGCAAGGTGCTGGACGTGATCCGCGCCATCGCCGAACAGACCAACCTGCTCGCGCTCAATGCCGCCATCGAGGCTGCGCGAGCCGGGGAAGCCGGGCGTGGTTTCGCGGTGGTGGCCGATGAAGTTCGGGCGCTGGCGCATCGCACTCAGCAATCAACCCGGGAGATCGAACAGATCATCGGCCGGGTTCAGGGCGATACCAACGGTGTGGTGATGTCGATGCACGACAACAGTCAGCGTGTCGCCGAAACCTTGTCGATTGCTGAACAGGCCGGGCTGGCACTGGCAGAAATCACCCGGGCGATGGAGCAGATCCATGAACGTAACCTGGTGATCGCCAGCGCCTCGGAAGAACAGGCGCAGGTGGCCCGTGAGGTGGATCGTAATCTGCTGAACATCCGCGACCTGTCGCTGGAAAGCGCCGACGCCGCAACCCGGACCAGCGCCACCAGCCAGGAGTTGTCGCGACTGGCGGCGGGCCTGCAAAACCTGGTGGTGCGTTTCAAATTTTGACCGGGTTCAGCGGCGGCTTTGTTGCCACGCCGCCGCCAACCCGCTGCAGCAAATCACCGCGATCCCGACCACCGTGGTCAGGGTCGGCGTGTGAGAAAACAGCAACCAGCCCAGCAAACCGGCAAAGACAATCTGGCAATAGCCGAACGGTGCCAGCAGCGCGGGGGCGGCATGGCGGAACGCCTGGGTCAGAAACAGGTGCGCCGTCATCCCGCAGGCGCCCAGTGCAACCATCATCAATCCATGCCCAAGGCTTGGCACTTTCCAGAAAAACGGCACCAACGCACTCATCACCAGGGTGTTGCACAGGCCGGCGAAGAAGTTACTGGTGGTCGGGCTGTCGATTTCACTGAGCTTGCGGGTGAGCAATTGATAGAAGCAGAAAAACAGTGCCGAGCAGAGCGGCAGCAAGACTGCTGGCGTGAACAGATCCCCGCCGGGATGGACGATGATCAATACGCCGACAAATCCGCAAATCACCGCGATCCATTGGCCACGGGTGACCCGCTCACGCAGCAGTGGCACCGACAACGCGGTGACCAGAACCGGAGCGAGAAAGTTGACCGCCGTGGCTTCGGCCAACGGGATGTACTGCAAACCGGTGGTGAAAAACAAACTGGTGCCCAACAGGCACAACGCCCTGAACAACTGCAGCAATGGCCGTTTGGTGCGCAGGACGCGCAACCCCGATTGCGGCAGGAAAATCCCGGCCATCAGCAAGGTGTGAACCACATAACGGGCCCAGACCACCATGACGATCGGATAGAACCCCGATAGATATTTCGACAAGGCGTCGTGACYGGAAAACAGAAAGGTCGCGACGACAATCAGCAGAATCCCTTTGAAGGGTTGGTTTACACCGGAGAGCGGGGTGCTGATGGTCATTAGCGATCCTTTTTTTTTGCATCAAAAATCAAAAGCTTCGCGGGCAAGCCTCGTTCCTGCATGAACACTGGATAACCTGTGGGAGCGTGGCTTGCCCGCGATAGGTGCGCAGCACCGCTTACCGCCGCGCCAACAATTCCCGAGTCTTATCCAACGCCATCTGCGCCCGCTGCAACCCGCTCACGCCCTGCTCCAGCAACTTCACGGTGGGAATCTCCAGGCTTAACGGGATATCGGCCGGCAAACACTGCAACAACCCCGCCAGATCACAATCACCATCGCCCGGAAAACGCCGCTCGTTACGCGCCTGACGCAAAATCTCCGCCATGTCCGTTGGCCGTGGCCCCGCGACATCGCATAACTGCGTGTACCGTAACCGTGACGGGGCAACTTTGGCCAGATCTTCCAGCCGCGAACCCGATCGGTCGAAATGGAACGCGTCCACCAACACCGCGCCGTTTTCCCGGTCAGCGTTTTCGACGACGCGCACCGCTTGTTCGAGATTGCGTGCATCGGTCCATGGCATGAACTCCAGATGCGGATGCAGCCCGTAAGGTGCCGCCAGATCACACAGCCGGGCGAAGTTCTCGGTGAGTCGTTGTTCGTCGGGATCGTTACCGGCCACCAGCAATTCACTGGCACCCAATTGCGCCCCGACCGCCAGAATCTTCTCGAAGTCGGCGACGACGGTTTGCGGTTTAAGACGCAGGATTTCAACATCCAGCACACGAATGCCGGTGTCGTGCAGCCGCGCCAGCGTCTCACGCCGTAAACCGACATCGGCTACCAGCGCAAAGTGATGTTCTTCGGGTGTCGCAGGTTCAAGGCGCAGTCCGACATGGCTGTATCCTGCCCGTGCTGCGACTTCGACCATCTCCGGCGGAGACAACTCCAGCACCGTCAGGCTGGCCAGGGAAAAGATTCGCTCACTCATGCTCATCCCTCGATTGACATCGGGGTGCAGGCACGACCGGTTTCGGCGGCCTCGCGAATCGCCTCAACCAGCGCCAGGGTGCGCGCAGCATCGGCCGCGCTCACCAAGGGTTCGACTTCCCGACGCGCCACGCGCACGAAGTGCTGCAACTGCAAACGCAATGCTTCATCGACGCTGAAGCGTTCCTGTTCCGCCAGCAACGGTTGATGCCATCCGCCATCGACGTCGGCGTAGTGCCAGCGCTTGAGCTGCGGAATGCTCAATGCACCGCCCGTCCCGGCCAGCAAGTAACAGGGCTGATCGGCCTGGCGCGGATAGGCCGGATTCTCCCCGGAACCCAGCTCCCAACTCCAGGGCGCCGCCACCGCGTCGGAACCGGTCAGGCTGCCCAGTGCGCCGTTGTCGAATTGCAGCAGCACCGCCGCGCAATCTTCGTTGGCAAATCCGCGCACCGCATTGCTGGTGATTGCCTGCACCTGGCGCACTTCGCCGCACAGATGCCGCAGCAGGTCGAGGTCGTGAATCAGGTTGGTCAACAACATCCCCGCACCGGGCTCGCGGCGCCACGACGTTTCGAAATAGCTGTCGGGTTTGCGCAACTGCCAGAGCGCCGTCACCGTCGTCAGCTGCCCCAAAGCGCCACCCTGCACCAGTTCATGGGCGCGGACGATCAACGGATTGTGCCGGCGATGGTGGCCGACCAGCACGGGAACTCCGGTGGCTTTTGACGCGGCCACCAGTTCGCGCGCTTCATCCAGGTGCACACCCACCGGTTTTTCCAGTAGCACCGGCACGCCGGCGGCGAGGCAATCGAGCGCCGTGCTGACGTGGAGCGTGTTCGGGTTGGCGACGATCACCGCGTCTGGCTTCGCCTGGTCCAGCATCTGACGGTGATCCGCGAAATACCCCACGCCCCATTCGCCTGCGAGGCCTGCCGCTTGTGGGCCGGGATCGGCCACCGCACACAACGTCGCTTGTGTCAGGGTTTGCAGATGCCGGTAATGCTGCTGGCCCATGTTGCCGGCACCGATCAGGGCGATGCGAAGGGGCGAAGTCATGCTGCGGTCCTCTTGTGATTATTGTCGGAGGGATGAATTCCAATAATTTAGAACCTGGTTCCAGATTCTTACAGAAGTAACGGCAACTTGTGTTCGAACAACGCACAGATTCGCATAGCCCACATATGGGTTTGTGCGGGCAGAATTAGACGAACAACTCCGAAGCCAGGCTTGCGGCAGACAGCTCCTCAGTGAACTTCAACAACAGCGGCGCCAGTTCATGCAACCGTGCCCCCGGCATCCGCGCGCTTGGCCCGGCAATGCTCAGCACACCGATCACTCGACCGTCGCCTGGGTGGCGCACCACCGCCGCAATCGCCGAGGTGCCCACTGCCGAACTCTCTTCGACCCAGGCGTAGCCCTGCTCTCGCGCCAGACGCAGGCGCTCCAGTAACTCAATGTTGGAACGCGGCGCGTTCGGCCCCAGGTCTTTCGGCCGTTCGCTCCCCTGACGCTCCACCAGCGACAACGCTTCGGCATCGCTCATGCACGCCAGCCATGCATGGCCCGACGCGGTGTAGAACAAGGGCGCATCACGGCCCRTGTCCGGGTCGTAGCGCAGGCCCGAGCGGGCACCCTGAGACTTGGCGATCCAGATCTGGCGCTCGCCTTCAATAACGCCAAGGCGCACCAGCTCGCCGGTTTCCTCGGCCAGGCGATCGAGCACCGGCTGCACGATATCGGCGCCGCTGCTCGACAGGTAACGGAAACCCATCGCCACCAGTTTGGTCGACAGGTGATAGCGCAGGTTCTCCGGATTCTGTCGCACGTAACCCAGCCGAATCAGCTCGGTGAGCAGACGGTGGGTCGCGCTTTTGGGGATGTCCAGTTGCTCCGCCAACGTCTGCATCGGCAGGCCGCGAGGGTCACTGGTGAGGCTTTCCAGCACGCTGAAAACACGTTCGATCTGACTGCCGGCCATGGGGGGGTTCCACTCGAAATTTTGCCGATTCTAAAAGACAAACCACGTAATGCGAAATCTGGAACCCGCTGTCCGATAACCGCCCTCTTTACGCAGTGAATGGT
>NZ_JBFTMK010000303.1:0-7224 GCF_056396965.1 Pseudomonas sp. 05N434 | reverse complement strand
GGCCAATGAAAACCAGGCCGTGCTGCTGAACATCCAGCGTCAGCCCGGCGCCAATGTCATCGAGGTGGTCGACCGGATCAAGGCCTTGCTGCCGAGCATCACCGACAACCTGCCGGCCGGCCTCGACGTCACGGTGCTCACCGACCGCACCCAGACCATCCGCGCCTCGGTCACCGACGTGCAACACGAACTGCTGATCGCCATCGCCCTGGTGGTGATGGTCACGTTCCTGTTCCTGCGGCGGGCCAGTGCCACGATCATTCCGTCGGTGGCGGTGCCGCTGTCGTTGATCGGCACCTTCGGCGTGATGTACCTCGCCGGGTTTTCGGTCAACAACCTGACCCTGATGGCGCTGACCATCGCCACCGGYTTCGTGGTGGATGATGCGATYGTSRTGCTGGAGAACATTTCCCGCTTCATCGAAGAGGGCGACAGCCCGCTGCAAGCGGCGCTCAAGGGTGCCAAGCAGATCGGCTTCACCCTGATTTCCCTGACCCTGTCGTTGATCGCGGTGCTGATTCCGTTGCTGTTCATGGCCGACGTGGTGGGGCGTTTGTTCCGCGAGTTCGCGATCACGTTGGCGGTGGCGATCCTGATTTCGCTGGTGGTGTCCCTGACCCTGACGCCGATGATGTGCGCGCGGTTGCTCAAGCGTGAGCCCAAGGAAAAAGATCAGGGCTGGTTCTACCGCTCCAGTGGCGCGACCATCGACTGGATGATCGCCGCCTACGGGCGCAAGTTGCAGTGGGTGCTCAAGCATCAGCCGCTGACCTTGCTGGTTGCCATCGGCACGCTGGCATTGACCGTATTCCTGTACATGGTGGTGCCCAAGGGTTTCTTCCCGGTGCAGGACACCGGGGTGATCCAGGGGATTTCCGAGGCGCCACAGTCGATTTCCTTCGCGGCGATGAGCGAGCGCCAGCAGGAATTGGCCAAGGTGATTCTGGCTGACCCTGCGGTCGAAAGCCTGTCGTCCTATATTGGCGTCGACGGTGATAACTCGACGCTCAACAGCGGCCGGTTACTGATCAACCTCAAGTCCCACGGCCACCGCAACCTGAGCGCCACCCAAGTCATTGCCCGCTTGCAACCGGAGCTGGACAAGCTGGTCGGCATTCGCCTGTTCATGCAGCCGGTGCAGGACCTGACCATCGAAGATCGGGTCAGCCGTACGCAGTACCAGTTCAGCATGTCGTCGCCGGATGCCGAGTTGCTTGGCTTGTGGAGCGGGCGTCTGGTCGAAGCCCTGGCGCAACGGCCGGAACTGACCGATGTCGCCAGCGATTTGCAGGACAAGGGTTTGCAGGTTTATCTGGTGATCGACCGCGATGCGGCGTCGCGGGTTGGCGTATCGGTGTCGAACATCACTGACGCGCTCTACGACGCCTTCGGCCAGCGGCAGATTTCCACCATTTACACCCAGGCCAGCCAGTACCGCGTGGTGCTGCAATCGCAGTCCGGCGAGAAGATCGGCCCCGATGCGCTGAACCAGATTCACGTCAAGACCACCGATGGCGGGCAAGTGCGCCTGTCCAGCCTGGCGCATGTCGAGGAGCGTCAGGCGCAGCTGGCGATCACCCACATCGGCCAGTTCCCGGCGGTGATGATGTCGTTCAACCTGGCGCCCGGCGTGGCGTTGGGGCATGCGGTGCAGATCATCGATCAGGTGCAGAAAGACATCGGTATGCCGATTGGCGTGCAGACCCAGTTCCAGGGCGCGGCCGAAGCGTTCCAGGCGTCGCTGTCGAGCACCTTGCTGCTGATTCTGGCGGCGGTGGTGACCATGTACATCGTGCTCGGCGTGCTCTACGAGAGCTACATTCACCCGATCACCATCCTCTCGACCTTGCCCTCGGCGGCGGTCGGCGCCTTGCTGGCGCTGCTGTTGAGCGGTAATGACCTGGGGATGATCGCGATCATCGGCATCATCTTGCTGATCGGTATCGTGAAAAAGAACGCGATCATGATGATCGACTTCGCCCTCGAGGCTGAACGTAATCAGGGCATGGACCCGCAGGCTGCGATCTATCAGGCGGCGCTGTTGCGTTTCCGGCCRATTCTGATGACCACCCTGGCGGCATTGTTCGGCGCGGTGCCGCTGATGCTCGCCACCGGTTCTGGCGCGGAGTTGCGCCAGCCGCTGGGTCTGGTGATGGTCGGTGGCTTGCTGGTGAGTCAGGTGCTGACGCTGTTCACCACGCCTGTCATCTACTTGTACTTCGACCGCCTCGGGCGGCGCTGGGGCCATAAGCCCGAGTCCGTGGAACCGGTAGAGCAGCCATGAACCTGTCCGGACCTTTCATCAAGCGCCCGGTCGCGACGATGTTGCTGAGCCTGGCGATCATGTTGCTGGGCGGCGTGAGTTTCGGCCTGTTGCCGGTATCGCCGCTGCCGCAGATGGATTTCCCGGTGATCGTGGTTCAGGCCAGTCTGCCTGGTGCGAGCCCGGAGGTCATGGCCTCAACCGTGGCCACGCCGCTGGAGCGTTCCTTCGGCACCATCGCCGGGGTCAACACCATGAGCAGCCGCTCCAGCCAGGGCTCGACCCGGGTGATTCTGCAGTTCGACCTGGACCGCGACATCAACGGCGCGGCGCGGGAAGTGCAGGCGGCGATCAACGCCTCGCGCAACCTGCTGCCCAGCGGAATGCGCAGCATGCCGACTTACAAGAAGGTCAACCCATCGCAAGCGCCGATCATGGTGCTGTCGCTGACCTCGGATGTGTTGGAAAAAGGCCAGCTCTACGATTTGGCCTCGACCATTTTGTCCCAGAGCCTGTCTCAGGTGCAGGGCGTAGGTGAAGTGCAGATCGGCGGCAGTTCGTTGCCGGCGGTGCGCATCGAGCTCGAACCCCAGGCGCTCAACCAGTACGGCGTGGCACTGGACGATGTGCGCACCACCATCGCCAACGCCAACGTGCGCCGGCCCAAGGGCTCGGTCGAAGACGGCCAGCGGTTGTGGCAGGTCCAGGCCAACGATCAACTGGAAAAGGCCAAGGATTACGAGTCGCTGATCATTCACTACGCAGACGGCGCAGCCCTGCGATTGAAGGATGTGGCCAAGGTCAGCGACAGCGTCGAGGACCGCTACAACAGCGGGTTCTTCAACGATGACGCGGCAGTCTTGCTGGTGATCAACCGCCAGGCCGGCGCCAACATCATCGAGACGGTCAACGAGATCAAGGCGCAGTTGCCGGCATTGCAGGCGGTGCTGCCGGCCAGCGTCAAGCTGAACCTGGCGATGGACCGTTCGCCGGTGATCAAGGCCACCCTGCACGAAGCGGAAATGACCCTGTTGATTGCCGTGGCGCTGGTGATTCTGGTGGTGTTCCTGTTCCTCGGTAACTTTCGCGCCTCTTTGATTCCGACCCTGGCGGTGCCGGTGTCACTGGTGGGCACGTTTGCGGTGATGTACCTCTACGGCTTCTCCCTGAACAACCTGTCGCTGATGGCGCTGATTCTGGCCACCGGGCTGGTGGTGGACGATGCCATCGTGGTGCTGGAGAACATTTCCCGGCACATCGACAAGGGCGTACCGCCGATGAAGGCCGCGTACCTCGGGGCGCAGGAAGTCGGCTTCACGCTGCTGTCGATGAACGTCTCGCTGGTGGCGGTGTTCCTGTCGATCCTGTTCATGGGCGGGATCATCGAAAGCCTGTTCCGCGAGTTTTCCATCACCCTGGCGGCGGCCATCGTGGTGTCGCTGCTGGTGTCGCTGACGCTGACGCCAATGCTTTGTGCGCGCTGGCTGAAGCCGCATACGCCGGGGCAGGAAAACCGTTTGCAACGCTGGAGCCAGCGGGCCAATGAGTGGATGGTCGGCAAATACGCCACCAGCCTCGACTGGGTGCTGCGTCATCGTCGACTGACCTTGCTCAGTCTGTTCGTGACGATTGGCGTAAACATTGCGCTGTATGTTGTTGTTCCTAAAACCTTTCTTCCCCAGCAAGACACCGGCCAGCTGATCGGTTTCGTGCGTGGCGATAATGGCCTGTCGTTCAGCGTGATGCAGCCGAAGATGGAAACCTTCCGCCGCGCCGTGCTCAAGGACAACGCGGTGCAAAGCGTTGCAGGGTTCATCGGTGGCAACAATGGCACCAATAACGCGTTCATGCTGGTGCGGCTCAAGCCGATCAAGGAACGCAACCTGTCCGCGCAGAAAGTCATCGAGCGTTTGCGCAAGGAAATGCCCAAGGTGCCCGGTGCGCAACTGATGCTGATGGCCGACCAGGACCTGCAATTCGGCGGCGGTCGCGAGCAGACCACCTCGCAGTATTCCTACATCCTGCAAAGTGGCGATCTCGGTGCGTTACGCGAGTGGTATCCGAAAGTCGTTGCCGCCTTCAAGGCCCTGCCTGAGCTGACGGCGATTGACGCCCGTGAAGGCCGTGGCGCCCAGCAAGTGACGCTGATCGTCGATCGCGATCAGGCCAAGCGGCTGGGCGTGGACATGAACATGGTCACGGCGGTGCTGAACAACGCCTATAGCCAGCGGCAGATTTCGACGATCTACGACAGCCTCAACCAGTATCAGGTGGTGATGGAGGTCAATCCGAAATACGCCCAGGACCCGGTCACCCTGAACCAGGTCAAAGTGATCACTGCCGACGGCGCGCGAATTCCGTTGTCGACCATCGCCCACTATGAGAGCAGCCTGGAAAACGACCGGGTCAGCCACGAAGGCCAGTTCGCTTCGGAAAGCATCGCCTTCGACATGGCCGAAGGGGTGACGGTGGAGCAGGGCTCGGCGGCCATCGAGCGGGCGATTGCCAAACTCGGCCTGCCGGAAGACGTGATCGCGAAAATGGCCGGCACCGCCGACGCCTTCGCCGCCGCACAGAAGAGCCAGCCGTGGATGATTCTCGGCGCGCTGGTCGCGGTGTATCTGGTGCTGGGTGTGCTGTATGAAAGCTACATTCATCCGCTGACCATTCTTTCGACCTTGCCATCGGCCGGGGTCGGCGCGCTGCTGTCGATCTATGTGCTGGGCGGTGAGTTCAGCCTGATCTCCTTGTTGGGGCTGTTCCTGTTGATTGGTGTAGTGAAGAAAAACGCCATTCTGATGATCGACCTGGCGCTGCAACTGGAACGGCACCAAGGCCTGGAGCCGCTGGAATCGATCCGCAGTGCCTGCCTGCAACGGCTGCGACCGATTCTGATGACCACCCTGGCGGCGATCCTCGGTGCCTTGCCGCTGCTGCTGAGCCGCGCCGAAGGGGCGGRAATGCGTCAGCCGCTGGGCCTGACCATCATCGGCGGGCTGGTCTTCAGCCAGGTGCTGACCCTTTACACCACCCCGGTGGTTTACCTCTATCTCGACAAACTGCGCCATCGTTTCAACCGCTGGCGTGGGGTGCGTACCGATGCTGCTCTGGAAACTCCGCTATGACTGACCGTTCGCTTCTCAACCTGGCTGCACCGCTGATCACGGCCCGAGGCTCGCGTTTGCTGAGCCTGTCGCTGTGCGTGGCAATGCTCRGTGCCTGCGCCATCGGCCCGGATTACCAGCGCCCGCAAGCCGCCGCACCTGCGCAGTACAAAGAGGCGGCCGGCTGGCGTCAGGCCAACCCCAGCGATTCGTTGGCGCGTGGTGCCTGGTGGGAGCTGTATGGCGATCAGCAGCTCAACGGCCTGATCGAAAAGCTCAACAGCGCCAATCAGACCGTTGCCCAGTCCGAGGCCCAGTACCGTCAGGCCCAGGCCTTGGTGCGCAGTGCCCGTGGGGCGTTTTTTCCGACGGTGGACCTGACCGTCAGCAAGAACCGCTCCAGCCAGGGCACCGGCAGCAGCAGTTCGAGCCTGAGCAGTTCGTCCAGCGGTATCCGTGACACTGGCGGAGATGGTCGACCTGATCTGGCAGCGCGCGCAGTTCGAGAACGCCATCGCCGTGCTGATCGGCCTGCCACCGGCCGAATTCAGCCTGGCCGAAACCCCAGACATCCCGGCGCTTCCCCAGGTGCCGCTGAGCTTGCCTTCGCAGTTGCTGGAACGGCGCCCTGACATCGCCTCCGCCGAACGCTCGGTGATGGCCGCCAACGCCAACATCGGCGTGGCGAAGGCGGCCTACTACCCGGACCTGACCCTGAGCATGAACGGCGGCTATAGCAGTAGCACTTACGCCAACTGGATCAGCCTGCCGAACCGTTTCTGGTCGGTCGGCCCACAGCTGGCCATGACCCTGTTCGAYGGYGGCCAGCGCTCGGCGGAAGTCGATCGCASTGARGCGGCCTACGACGAGACTGTCGCCAAATACCGCCAGACCGTGCTCGATGGTTTTCGCGAGGTAGAAAATTACCTGGTGCAGCTCAAGGTGCTGGAAGACGAAGCCGTCGTGCGCCAGGAAGCTCTGGATGCGGCGCGCGAGTCTCTTCGCTTGACCCGGAATCAGTACAAGGCCGGGTTGATCGCTTATCTGGATGTGGTGGTGGTTCAGGCTACGGCGTTGAACAACGAACGCAACGCGCTGAGCCTGTTGCAGAGCCGGCTGATTGCCAGCGTGCAGTTGATTGCCGCGCTGGGCGGTGGGTGGGACGGGCAGCTTCAGGTGAGTGACAAGCAATAACCCCATCCCTGTGACGAGGGAGCTTGCTCCCGCTCGGCTGCGAAGCAGTCGCAAACCGATTGATGCGTTTTGACTGAATGTACGCGTGAGCATCTTTGGGACGGCTTCGCCGTCCGGCGGGAGCAAGCTCCCTCGCCACAATCATCTTGATGGCCTTTTGATTACTTTGTGAGTGCGTTCGTCCGCGGAATCAGTACAATCGCCGGCTTTGCTCCCCGAGAACAAACACAGTATGGCGGGGGCTGTTGCGAGAAATCCCATGCTCATTGGTAGTTATTCCCTTACGCTGGTTTTCATATCGCTGTGCGTGGCGATACTGGCCTCTTATACCGCGCTTGACCTCACCGGACGCATCGCCACGGCCAAGGGCCGAGCGGTGCATTTATGGACGGCGGGCGGCGCTTTTGCGATGGGCATCGGCGTGTGGTCGATGCATTTCATCGGCATGCTTGCGTTCACATTGCCGATCGACCTGGGCTACGACACCACCCTCACGGCACTGTCGCTGTTGATCGCGGTGCTGTCTTGCGGCTTTGCCCTTTGGCTGGTCAGTCAGCCACGGCTGCCGGCCTGGCAACTGGCGTTCGGCGCGCTGATCATGGGCGCGGGTATCAGCGCCATGCATTACACCGGCATGGCCGCCATGCGCATGCAGCCGGGCAT
>NZ_JBFTMK010000302.1:0-9190 GCF_056396965.1 Pseudomonas sp. 05N434 | reverse complement strand
GTCACCGACGTACCTGACGCACTGGTTGCGCAAGGAAAACGGCAAGAACTTCACTGAGCTGGTGCTCGAGCGCAGGATGCACGCGGCACGCAATAATTAGCTCAATGTGACACGACCGGTGGGGGAGGTGGCGAGGTTGTGCGGTTTCGCTGACGAGGCTTATTTTTCGCGACGCTTCCGCCAGATCCACGGCCAGCCTCCAGGGCAATTCAGGCGTCAGCAACTCAATCCTGATACGCCGCAATCACCGTCCAACACGTGATTGTTCATTGCTCACGTTGCAGCGCAAACTCGACGGCGCTTAGCAAGGCATCGCCGTTGAAGGGTTTACGCAAGCATTCGATGGGCTCATAGCGGCTGGATTCGGCCAGTGTGGCTTCATCCCAGTGTGCCGACATGCAAATCACTGGAAACTTTCTGCCCTTGAGCGTCAGCGCGCGCATGACGTCCAGCCCTGACAGGCCGTTCATTTTCAGATCCAACAGCAGGCAGGCAACGTCATCGAAGTTTTCGAGGGCCAGGAATTCCTCGCCCGAGGCGAACACCCGAGAACGGTATCCGGCCGACCGGAGCAGATTGGCCAGGCTTTTGCGTACGGACGCATCGTCGTCCACGATGCAGACGATGATCATGGCGCTACGGGATGATTCGGGGGCGCAGCCAGTCTCCGTAGTCATGAAGAACCCTGCATGCCAAACGCTGGCTCCGTGCTGATCAAGCCATACAGCTTGACCAGATTGACCAGCGAGCGTGTCTGCATTTTCTCCATGATGTGTTTGCGATGGACCTTGGCGGTGACTTCACTGGTGCCCAGCTGGTTGGCGATGTGCTTGTTGGACAGACCCGCGACGATCAGCGGCAGCACTTCGCGCTCACGGGGGGTCAACAGGGCAGCCCTTTGACGGGCGCTTTGTATGCGTTGCCATTGCTCGAACGCCGTCGCTGCACGCTGACGGGTGGCGCGCAGGGTGTCCAACAACTGGTCGTCGTTGAATGGTTTGGTCAGGAATTCGACCGCACCTGCTTTCATGGCCTGCACCGACATCGAGATGGTGCCGAAACCGGTCATGAAAATGACCGGCCACGGATGCCCTCGCTGTCCGAGCGCCGATTGAAGTTCCAGGCCTGTCGTTTCGGGCAGACTGACGTCAAGCAACAGGCAAGCGGGGCCGGTGTCGAGGTCAGCGTTGAGCAATTCTTCGGCCGAGGCGAATATCCGGTGCGCGATGCCTTCAGCCCGCAGCAGTCGGCTGAGAGCTGTAYGCACGCTCGCTTCATCGTCGACGATGAACACCGGCACGCTGTCGGGATCGATCGTCTCCTGATCCTCTGGCGCCAAAGGGCCCGGTGCCACCGGATGGAACAGGGGCAGGGGCGGTTCACGTTTTTTCAATAATCGGTAACCTCGGCGCGGGACCGTCTGGATAAGTTCTTTTTCCCCGAGCAGCTTGCGCAGCGAGGAAATCTGCACCTGCAGATTGTTTTCCTCGACGACGGTGTCGGGCCAGACCTGTGTGATCAATTCATCTTTGCTGACAATCCGGCCATCGGCGTGCATCAGCACCGAGAGGATTTCGAACGCCCGGCCCCCGACACGCAGCGGCCGTCCATCAAGAAAGGCTTCGCGCCGCTCCAGGGAAATAGTGGCTTGGCCGAGTCGGATCATGCGTTCCTCTGCACTGCGTGGATGGAGAGTGACGCCGGAGCATCGATTCATCAGAGGTACACGCTAGGGGACGGCCCCGCATAATGCAATTATCCCGAGGGATAACACACCGTGATTTCAGTGCGCAAAAACCATCGGCAACGGGGCAGCAAGACAGCCATCATGGTGCCGATTACGGACAGGATTACCGGCATGCAGCCGTTGGGCCAGAGCCTTGCGTATACTCCAGGGCTCAGCCCGAAACGAATCTTCAGCGGTGATTGTTCATGTCCAGCCGTCCTCTCTCATCATCCGGTTCCCGCAGTCTTGAGGTCGTCCACGATGAAGCCTGGCTGGAACGCTGCACCTTCTCCATGCTGCGCCGGGAAAATGACCTGACCTGGTTCACGCTTCAGGACCGGCCGTCGGGCACACACTGGCTTGCCGCCCGGGCACCGATTCAGCTGCCCGCCACGTGCCAGCGGCTGGAGCGCGATTTTCATCTGCGCCTGGATCCGGCATGGGCGATTGCACCTGTCGCGTTTATCCGCTCGGCCGAGGGGCCCTTGTTGATCTATCCCGCGTCGGGGACGCCGCTGATGGATCTGATCGGTGACGCCGGGCTGCCGCTGGGGCGCTTGTTGGCCATTGCCGTGGCGGCGGCCAACGCGCTGGCCAGCGCGCAGAACGCGGGTGTGCGCCATGCCAGCCTGCTGCCCCACCACTTGATGGTGGAAACCGCCGATTCGGTCAGACTCCTGGGTTTTCACAGTCATGCCGCAGAGGCGCCCACCGCTGAGTTGCCCGGTCTGGAACAATGGCCGTACCTGGCGCCCGAACAGGTACGGCGCGATGCCGCCAGTTTTGACGCGCGCAGCGATATCTACGCCCTGACCGTAATCCTCTATCAAGCGCTGACCGGCCGACTGCCGCTCACCGCCCGCGACCCCTCGCAATGGCTGCACGTGCACGCCGCCGTGCAACCGCAATCACCGGCAATCCATGTTGCCGATCTGCCGGAAGGCATCTGCCAAGTGCTGCTCAAAGGCTTGGCGAAGGAACCGGGTGCCCGCTATCAGCGCGCAGAGTCGATGGCCGCGGATCTGGCCTGGTGCCAACAGCAGTGGCTGGAGCACGAGCGCATCGATGGGTTTCGGCTGGGCGCCTTCGATGCGTTGCCTTCTGCGRCCCGCGGTGATGTTCTGTTCGGCCGCGAGGCCGAACGCATGCAGTTGATCGAGCAGATAAGTCAGGTGCGCAGCGATGGCATCGCCCGGGTCCTGCTGGTCGGTGGCGCGCCGGGTGCCGGCAAGTCGACGCTGATCCACCAGGGTGTCCGGCCCTTGGCGCCCGGCTACTGGGCCAGCGGAAAGAGCAATCTGCTGCAGCAGGAAATGCGCCCGAGGCCGAGCTGGTCATCGGTGTCGCGCCTGAACTGCCGAACATGCCGGCCCGGCATGCGCTTGATCGCGCCAATCAAACGCTGCTCGATGTTTTGGAAGTCTTCGCTCAGCCGGGACGACCCCTGGTGCTATTCGTAGATGATGTGCAGTGGGCCGACGACTCGACGCTGTCGTTCTTGCAAGCCTTCATCGCCCGGCCGCCCCGGCATCTGGCGCTCATTCTGGCGTACCGTGAGGCCGAATCGCAGTCCCTCCAGCGTGAGGGTGGATTGCTGCAGGTGTTGGAGCATGGGCAATCGTTACCCTGTACAAGCGTCATGCTGGGTCCACTATCGGTGCCAGCAGTCGCGGAACTGATCGCCGCTGAACTGGACACCGACCCCGAGGCTATCGAGTCGCTCGCACCAGTCGTGCACTACAAGACGGCCGGCAACCCTCTTTTCATCAGCCAGGTGTTGCGCGCGTTGATCGATGAACGTCTGGTGTGCTTCGACGTGCACGGTCGCCGCTGGGTCTGGAACCAGGAGGAGGTGGATGGTTACCGTTATGCCGATAACGTCGCGGACTTGATGGTGCAGCGATTCGAACGGCTGGCACCGATGGAACGCGAAGTGTTGCGCACGGCCGGATATGTCGGCGGGCGCTGTGATGAATCGCTGCTGCACCGGTTGTTACCGTGTGATCAGCAACAGATCAACCGTGAAGTGCAAAGTCTGGTCGATGCCGGTTTTCTGTTGCGTGAGCGTGAGCAACTGGTGTTTCCCCACGACCGTGTACTTGAGGCAGCCTGTCAGCTTGCTGCGCCAGCGGGACGCGCCGCCGAGCATGCCCGTATCGCCGTCGCCATGCTTGATCAGTGGGGTGAGCAGATCCATGAGCGTGTATTTGAAGTCGCCAGCCAGGTTCAGCGTATTGACGTGGATAAACTGGAGGCGCATCGCCGTGCCGCGTTCGTCGAGCTGTTGGTCGAAGCTGCCGAACGTGCCAGGGACACCGCGGCTGTCGAGCAGGCCGTGGGCTATCTGCGCACGGCCGAGCGTCTGCTCGGGCAGACCGGTTGGTCGAGCCTTTACACTCAGGCGTTCGCCACCCAATGGCTGGCTGCCGAATGTGACATGCTGCTGGCCGATCTGGCCAGCGCCCAACGCCGCCTCGACGACTGCCTGAATCACGCCACCACAGCCCTCGACCGCGCGAAAACCTATCGGTTACGGGCCACCTTGCGCACGTTGCACTCCGATTACGAGGGTGCGATAACCGAGGCGTTGACCGGGTTGACCCTGCTGGATATTCCCCTGCAGCGCAAGCCCTCGCACGATCAGCTGAGCCTCGTGTTTGCCCAGGTACGCGCACTCGTGGGCGCGCGCCGCATCGCCGATCTGGTGCATTTGCCCAAGGCCGATGACCCGCTTGTCGAAGTGGCCATGGAGTTGCTCAGCACATTGATTTCCTCGTTCTTCATCAACGACGACATTCGTTTTCTGCATTTGGCGAAAATGGTCGAACTTACGTTGATGCATGGCACCACGCCGAGCAGCGGTTATGGGTTTGCCTGGTTTGGCGTGATGATTGCCGAGCGCTATGGCGAGTATGTGGACGGGCAGTCCTTCGCCGAAGTGGCCCTTGAACTCACTGACAAACACGGCTACGAAGCCGGACGCACAGGTACGCTGGTGGCGCTTGATCAAGTCAGCCCGTGGACCCGACCGATGGCGTACGCCCGACAGAAGGCGTTCGCAGCATTCGAGTGCGGTCAGGCCGGCGGTGATCTGGGTATGTCCTGTTATGCCTGCAACCACATCGGCTCCGATCTGTTGTTCATGGGCGAACCCTTACAACGAGTGTTGAGCGAACTGGAGCATGGCCTGGCCTGGGTGCGTCAGTTTCACTATATCGACATCGAACGCATCCTGCTGGCGCAACAGGCGTACGCCAGCGATCTGCGCGATGGGCGTCAGCACCGGCCGCTGACCGAACTGGACGGCACTGAACATGACCGTTTCGGCCCCATCGACCGCACCAGCGTGTCACAGCCGACTCTGTTCTGGACGTGGCTGTATTCAGGCATGTCCGCGTTTTACTACGGCGATATCCCTTACGCATTGCGGCGTTTCGAAGAGGCGGCCGCGCTGACCTGGTCCATTCCGGCACACATCAATCTCGCCGATTACTACCTGTTCTACAGCCTGGCTCTGGGCAGTGCGCAGGCACCGGGGGAGGTGGCCGAAAAACTGGAACAACTCGAACGGCAACGTCTGCGGTTTCTGTCATGGGTCGAGCTCAACCCGGCAACCTTTCGCAGTAAATTGCTGCTGATCGAAGGGGTCATCTCCCGTTTACGCGGTCAGGAGCTGGTTGCCATCCGCTGTTTTGATCAGTCCCAGATAGCTGCTGCAGCGGCCGGTTTCATCCACGAGCAGGCGCTGGCGCATGAACAGCTAGCCGATATCTGCTTACCTAACGGGCTGGTGTCGGGTGCCAATCACCACCTGCGCGTCGCGCGCGACTGTTACAACCTCTGGGGGGCCAACAGCAAGGCCCGCCAGCTGGAAGCCTTGCACCCGTTTCTGAGCGCAGAGTCGTCGTTCGAACCTGTCCGGCCTGTGACCCAGGTCCGCCTCGATCTTGAAGTGGGGATCGAGGCGGCGCGCGCACTTTCGCAAGAGGTATTGCTGGAACGACTGGTCGAAACCCTGATGAACCACCTGATGATTCAGGCGGGTGCCGATCATGGCGTTCTGATGATTGTCAGCGGCGCCGAGCTGCAACTCGCGGCAACCGCTTCTGTCGAGGCCGGCAACGTGCGGGTTGCGCTGGACACCGGGCAGCCGCTCGAACAGATGGCGCCTGCCTCGGTGCTCAACGCCAGCAAGCGCACCCGCAACACTCTGGTGCTCAACGATGCCCGGACAGATTGTCCCGAGGCCTACAGCGCCGACCTCCTACAGCGCCAGACGCGTTCCATGTTGTGCCTGCCGTTGCTCAGACAAGGCACATTGATCGGTCTGGTCTATCTCGAAAACAGCCTGGTCCCCAAGCTGTTCAGCGCCGAGCGCCTGACCATGCTGGAAATACTCGCCTCTCAGGCCGCCGTGTCACTGCATACCGCCAGGCTGTATGCACAGCTGGTCGAAGACACCCGACTGCGTGCGCAAATGGAAGCGGACTTGCGCAGTTCCCGGGCAGAACTGGCGCGTAGCTCGCACCTTAAAGTCATGGGCGAGTTGTCTGCTTCAATTGCCCATGAAATCAGCCAGCCGCTGCTGGGCATCTTGTCTAACGCCTCGGCGAGCCTGCGCTGGCTTAAGCGCGATCAGCCCGATCTGGAAGAGGCGATTCAGGGGCTGGAAGACATTCGCTCAGACAGCGCCCGCGCCGCCGATATTGTCCAGGCACTTCGCGCGCTCGCCAAACAGGCGCCGTTGCAACGGCTACCGGTGCAGATCGACGAGTTGATTGGTGAGGTCGTGCGCCTGACCGCCACCGATCTGGCGAACCGCAACGTGCAACTGCAAACCCGGCTTGATGCGCAATGCCCGGTTTGGGTCGATGCGGTGCAGATCCAGCAAGTGGTGTTCAACCTGATCACCAATGCGCAGGAAGCCATCGTCGGAGCCGGGTTGCCAGATGGACGCATCATCATCGGCTCAGCGGTCAAGGATGATCATGTTCAAGTCTGCTTCCAGGACAATGGGCCGGGAATTGACGCACCACAGCGCGAGCAAATCTTCGATGCGTTCTACACCACCAAAGGCAGCGGCATGGGGATGGGGSTGGCCATCTGCAGGTCAGTGATCGGTGCGCACGGCGGGACGCTGGTGGTCCAGGACAGCGAGCAGGGCGCCAGGATCTGTTTCAATCTGCCGATCGCGGCGGCCAGCGTCGGATAAAAAAAGGCCGCATGAGCGGCCAAAGGGGAGGAGTTCGTTCTGTTGGCCTCGATCAGTTCACGCGTGCAGCGCCTGCGCGCGAAGTTGTCGCAAGCCGTCGACCACGCTATCGGGGATTCTCCTGTCGGATATGTCTCGATCAATCATTGGTGTGTTGGGACGTCGGTTTGTGATCACGTGATCAACGGCCCGCCGCCAGGCCTTGGGTGTCATCCCTTCCAGCCGGCTAAAGGTGTGGGTGAAATGCGAGTGGTCCGCGAAACCGCATTCATAGACGACGTCGGTGATCGGCATCGAGGTGATCAGCAGGCTTTTGGCTTTTTCGATTTTCATCCTCACCAGCCAACCTTGGGGTGAGTGTCCGGTACTTTTTTTGAACGCCCGGGAAAAATGGCTGCGCGAAAGGTTGCAGTGTTCGGCAATCTCGCTGATGCGAACGCAACTGCCCATATCACGCAGCATCAGTTCCTTGGCGCGGCGCTCTTGCCAGCTGGACAGGGCGCCCAGCGGTCTCGCAAGTTCACATGGATGGTCTGAATTCACCGATTGCGGGTTCATGGCGGCTCTCCTGATCGTTAGGGAAAGTCTGTCCGCCGGCGACCTTTAAAGTCCTTAATCAAACCTTAAGAATTATGAAACGCCACGACCGATCGGCGTGGGTGATTAAAGCATACGAGGTGGGCGCGCGTAGGGTGCTCGGCGGGGCGAGTCCCTTGCTCTATTTTTGGCTGAGCGCCGCGATCGATACCCCCGATGCCACAAACGTCAGTCCTGCCCCCACGTTCAGACCATTCACAAGTCGTGGCCGATGGCGTAGAAAACCGGAAAGTGTAGTGGCGAAAGCGTCCATGAGCGCGAATCCAGCTGCCGTAAGTACAGCAAACCAAACGCCGTACACCAGCATCTGGATACTCACTGAGCCGCGGTGCGGGTCGACAAACTGCGGGCTTAGGGGCTGCATTCTATTTTGGCAAAACCTCAGAGGGGCCGAACGAGCGACGCTGGCTCCCCCAACAACATCTTTTGCCGCCAGGCGGGTGCGCTGGTGGGGAACAGCACTTCGTTCGGTCGCCAGCGAGCAACGCCGAAGGCGGCCGCAATACGCTGGCGTTGCTGGCCCTGGACAAGGGCGCGCCGGTAACTGCTCTCGCTCTGCTGTAGCCCCAGCACATAGCCCATGCCCGCCTGGAAATCGCCTCCATGGGCCCGCCACCAGGCGGCGATCAACTGCGGGTCGGGCCAGGGCAGGTTTTCATCGGGGTCCATGGCGACATCAGCGTCCTCAGGATCGTCGTTCGGGCCGGCATCGAAATYCGGCAGGTCCTGCAATTCCAAGTCGAGCAGCGCCAGGTCAGCGCCAGTGATCAGACTGAAGGCTTCGCCGGCGACGCGGGCATGAGACAGGTCGCTCATCTGCTGGATCAACCAGGGCACGCTGAACGGGTCGCCCAGCAGCCCGATGGCCTGGATGCCGATGCGCTGCTGCTCAGGGTGCTCTATCAATTGGCGTATCCAGGCGATGCTGTTTTCACGCTTTTGCCAGGCCAGCAATACGCAGAGCGCGCGGTACTGGAACTCGCCCGGTTGCTCGGCGAACTGGCGCAGCGGTTCCAGGGCGTGCTCATCGCCCATCTGGGCGGTGGCCCAGTTGGCCCAGAAGCGCGTGGCTGGATCCGGGTGTAGACGGTGGGCACGAATTGTTGGCATCAGGTCACGACGATGCAGCTCGCCGGCAGTGCGGGCGGCACGTGCCAGCACGCTTGGGTCGGCGTGGGAAAGTCCGGTAAGCAGGGCAGGGCCAGGGTCGTAGCGGTGCATGCCGCAGGCGGCCAGGCCGAGGCGGTGGAACAGAGGTTCAGGGGAGGCGAGCATGCGGTCGATCCAGGGCGATATCCATTCCCAGTCGAGCCAACCCAAGGCCATCAGATAACCGCGCTCTGTATCCACGGCACTGCGCAAGTGCTCGCTGAGCCGTGACAACACCTGCGCGTTACCCGCCTCGAAGGCCAGTACTGCACTGGCGAACATCTCGCCGATGGCGTGTGGGCCGAGTTGGGTCAGGAGGGTTTCCAGGCCGGTGGTGCCGGCGATTCGAAGGCCGTCGAGGTGGGCGTCGATGCGGCTGTCGAGCTTGCTGAGGTCATCCAGATCGTAATGCGGCGCGCGCTGGGCATAGTCGCGCAGGACGGCTAGGAAGCCGACTTCTTCGGCGTGTTGGTCGATGATGATGGGTAGGGATATCAAACTAAGCC
>NZ_JBFTMK010000301.1:0-6837 GCF_056396965.1 Pseudomonas sp. 05N434 | reverse complement strand
GGACAAGTCGGTGGAAGAAGCTGACAGCCTGGCGACGTTGCAGGATTTACTGGCTTGATCCGACTCTTGTGGCCCCTGCCTTTGTAGCAGCTGGCGAAGCCTGCGTTCGGCGGCGTAGCCGTCGTGCATCCAGCTGATGCGGTCCGCCTGACGCACCGCAAGTTCTGATTTTGCGACTGCTGCGCAGCCGAACGCAGCCTCGCAGGCTCGACAGCTGCTACACAAATAGCATCAAGATTTAATGGGTATCAGCTTCCCTGTGCACCATCCAGACGCAAGAATCTGGCAGCGCCCGTTTTCGTGCACAAATCGTGCTTTGCCATTTCCTGTGCCACCTTTTAAAACGCTTGTTCGGGACTCTGGTTCGGAAATTGCTACTTTTAATAGGTCTTACGCTTTTCAGTAACAGTACTTCTGCGCCACAAGCGCTCATATTGGTTCTTAGGGATTGAATAATGAAAAAAGCATTGCTGACCCTTTCTGCACTGGCGTTGTGCATGGCTGCCGGCTCCGCGCTGGCAAAGGAATACAAAGAATTGCGTTTTGGTGTTGACCCTTCCTATGCGCCGTTCGAATCCAAGGCAGCCGACGGCAGCCTGGTGGGCTTCGACATCGACCTGGGCAATGCAATCTGCGCCGAGCTGAAGGTCAAGTGCAAATGGGTCGAAAGCGATTTCGAAGGGCTCCGGCCTCACCACTGACGTCGCCACGCTGAAGGGTAAAACCGTCGGTTACGAGCAAGGCACCATTCAGGRAGCCTATGCCAAAGCCGTGCTGGACAAGGCCGGCGTGAAAACCCAGGCCTACGCCAACCAGGATCAGGTGTATTCCGACCTGACTTCCGGTCGTCTCGACGCCGCGATCCAGGACATGCTGCAAGCCGAACTGGGCTTCCTGAAGTCGCCAAAAGGCGCCGATTACGAAGTCAGCAAGCCTGTCGACAGCGAATTGCTGCCAGCCAAAACTGCTGTCGGTATCTCGAAAGGTAACAAAGACCTCAAGGCACTTCTGGACAAAGGTATCAAAGCGTTACACGACGATGGCACCTACGCCACCATTCAGAAGAAACACTTTGGCGATCTGAATCTGTACAGCGGCAAGTAATGCCCGGCGCCCATCTCGCGATGGGCGCTTTTTTCACCCGATCAGGTTGCTGATTTATGTTTGAAAACCTATTACAAAACCTGGGGCTCTCAGCCTTCAGCCTTCAGGGCTTCGGTCCGTTGCTGTTGGAAGGCACTTGGATGACCATCAAATTATCGGTGTTGTCGCTGTTGGTGGCCGTGTTGCTCGGCCTGCTGGGCGCCAGTGCCAAGCTGTCAAAAGTCAAACTGCTGCGCGTGCCGGCGCAGATCTACACCACGCTGATTCGCGGGGTRCCRGACCTGGTGCTGATGCTGCTGATCTTCTACAGCCTGCAAACCTGGCTGTCCTCGTTTACCGACTTCATGGAATGGGAATACRTCGAGATCAACCCCTTTAGCGCCGGGGTCATTACCCTGGGCTTCATCTACGGGGCTTATTTCACCGAAACCTTCCGTGGCGCCATCCTTGCCGTACCGCGAGGGCAGATGGAAGCGGCTACCGCCTACGGCCTGACCCGCGCCCAGCGCTTCCGCCTGGTGGTCTTCCCGCAAATGATGCGTTTTGCCCTGCCGGGCATCGGTAATAACTGGATGGTGATCCTCAAGGCCACCGCGCTGGTGTCGATCATCGGCCTGGCCGATCTGGTCAAGGTGGCCCAGGACGCGGGCAAGAGCACCTATCAGCTGTTCTTCTTCCTGATTCTGGCCGCCTTGATCTATCTGGTGATCACCACCGTTTCGAACTACGTCTTGCGCCGGATGGAAATCTTCTACGCCGCAGGCACCCGGGAGGCCGTGCGATGATCGAGCTACTGCAGGAATACTGGAAACCTTTCCTGTTCCAGGACGGCAATCACATCACCGGGCTGGCCATGACCCTTTGGCTGCTCAGTGCTTCGATCTTCTTCGGCTTCGTGATGTCGATCCCGCTGTCGATTGCCCGGGTCTCGAGCAATGTCTGGGTGCGCTGGCCGGTGCAGTTCTACACCTACCTGTTTCGCGGTACGCCGCTCTATATTCAGCTGCTGATCTGTTACACCGGCATTTACAGCCTGGCCGCGGTGCGGGCTCAGCCAGTACTGGATGCGTTCTTTCGCGACGCGATGAACTGCACCATCCTCGCCTTCGCCCTGAACACCTGCGCCTACACCACGGAGATCTTCGCCGGGGCGATTCGCAGCATGAACCACGGTGAAGTCGAAGCGGCCAAAGCCTACGGGCTGACCGGCTGGAAGCTGTACACCTACGTGATCATGCCCTCCGCCCTGCGTCGCTCGCTGCCTTACTACAGCAACGAAGTGATTCTGATGCTGCACTCGACCACCGTAGCTTTCACCGCGACCATCCCGGACATCCTGAAAGTCGCGCGGGACGCCAACTCGGCGACCTTCCTGACCTTCCAATCGTTCGGCCTCGCCGCGTTGATCTACCTGGCAGTCACGTTCTCCCTGGTCGGCCTGTTCCGCCTGGCTGAACGCCGTTGGTTGTCTTTCCTGGGCCCGGCTCACTAATTCAGGATGCTTGTTCATGTACAAACTGACCGTTGAAAACCTGCACAAAAGTTACGGCAACCATGAAGTCCTCAAGGGCGTTTCGCTGAACGCCAGGACCGGCGATGTGATCAGCCTGATCGGCGCCAGTGGTTCGGGCAAGAGCACCTTTCTGCGTTGCATCAACTTCCTGGAAACACCCAACGACGGCGCCATGAGTCTGGACAACCAGCCGATTCGAATGGTCCATGACCGCCACGGCATGCGCGTGGCCGATGCCAACGAACTGCAACGCATCCGCACTCGCCTGGCGATGGTATTCCAGCACTTCAACCTGTGGAGCCACATGACGGTGCTGGAAAACATCACCATGGCTCCACGCCGGGTGCTGGGTGTCAGCAAGAAGGACGCAGAGGATCGCGCCCGGCGCTACCTGGACAAGGTCGGTTTGCCGGCACGGGTTGCTGATCAATACCCGGCGTTTCTCTCAGGTGGTCAGCAGCAACGGGTCGCCATTGCCCGTGCCCTGAGCATGGAACCGGAGATCATGCTGTTCGACGAGCCGACGTCAGCCCTGGACCCGGAACTGGTGGGCGAAGTGCTCAAGGTGATCCAGGGGCTGGCCGAAGAAGGCCGCACCATGATCATGGTGACCCACGAAATGAGCTTTGCGCGCAAAGTGTCGAACCAGGTGCTGTTCCTGCACCAGGGGCGGGTCGAAGAGCAAGGTGCGCCCGAGGACGTATTGGGCAACCCCAAAAGCGAGCGCCTGCAGCAATTCCTCAGCGGCAACCTGAAGTAACCGGAGCGCCTTCGAGCGACCGCTGGGTTGCTCGAAGGCGCTGGCTCAACCTGATAATCCATCCCTCCCGCCCTCTACTGAGCAGCTGAACTCATTCTTCCTGCAGCCCTGCCATACTGTTCAGCATGACCCGTGCAACTTTCCGCTTCTACGAGGAGCTCAACGATTTCCTGCCGGCCGAGCGACGGCGGCAGTCCTTCACTTGCGAGTGCGCGCGAGGGGCGACGGTCAAGCACATGATCGAGGCGCTCGGGATACCGCACACCGAGGTCGAGATGGTGCTGCTCAATGGCGAGTCGGTGGGCTTTGAGCGGGTGATCTTCGACGGTGACCGGCTGGCGGTGTATCCCAAGTTCGAAACGCTGGACATCAGTCCGTTGCTCAAGGTTCGTGCGCAACCTTTACGGGTGCTGCGCTTCGTCGCTGATGCGCACCTTGGCGGATTGGCCAGTCTGCTGCGCATGAGCGGCTTCGACACCCTCTACGACAATGGCTTCGACGATGCCGAGATCGCCGAAATCGCCGCGCAGCAAGGACGCATCGTGCTAACCCGCGACCGCGAACTGCTCAAGCGGCGGATCATCAGCCACGGCTGTTACGTGCATGCCCTGAAACCGTCGCTGCAGCTGCGCGAATTGTACGAGCGCCTCGACCTGGCGCGTAGCGCGCGCCCCTTCAGCCTGTGCCTCCATTGCAACCTGCCGCTACACGAGATCAGCCCGGAACTGGCCCGGCCGCAAGTGCCGCCACGCGTTGGCGTCCTCTATTCGCACTTCCTGCGCTGTGACGCCTGCCAACGGATTTACTGGGAGGGTTCGCACTGGCGCGGCATGTGTGCGCTGTTGGCACCTCTACTGGACCGATAGTCGAGCGCATCGGACCAGTGCGTTGCCAGGAATCACTGGCTTTTGCATCAGGTAGATGACGGCCAGAAGCTGTCCCTCCTCTGACAAAATCCCCTACCCCGCACTCAATTCCCACAGCACATCCAGCACATGTTGCGTAGGCCGTTCGATGTCTCGACTACGGTGGGCAATACCCAGTTGCCGCCACAATAAGGGCTGTAATGGCCGCATGACGATCCTGGTATCGGGCAATGGCGTGGAGGCCTCATGCGGCAACAACGTCGCACCATAGCCAGCCGCCACCAGGCTTTTGATCGCATCGTTGTAGTTCAGTTGAATACGCGGCGCAGGCTGCGGCCCACCACTGGCGAACCACTCCGCAGTCAAACGCGAAAGACGAGTGGTGTTGTCATTCAGAATCAATGGCTGAGTGGACAGCCAGTCGGGGGTCACAACCTCCGGGGATTCCCAGCGAGCCGGCAGGAAGGCCATGACCGGGTCCCGTCGCCATGGCTCGATCCGCAAGCCCTTCACCGGGGACTGCGGCAGCGCGACCAAACCGATCTCCAAAGCGCCCTCGGCAAGCTTCTTCAGAGTTTCCTGCGACGTGAGCACCGCGACCTGCACATCGATAGCGGGATGGCGCTGGCTCAACGTCTCCAAAGCGTGCGGCATCAACTGTGCGATGGCCCCCGTGGAGGCGCCTAGCCGCACACGCCCGGCCAATCCCTGTACCTGACGTTCCACATCCTCAAGCGCCTGCTCCGCATCCGCCAACAGACGCCGCGCACGTTCCACCAGTGTGTTCCCAATCGCCGAAGGCTGAACGCGCCCACGCGTGCGCGACAACAGCTTGCCGCCCACGCGCGCCTCCAGGTCGGCGATATGCAAACTGACCGTGGGTGGCGCCAAGTGCAGCACGCGGGCCGCCTCGGCAAACGARCCCAGGTCGGCAATCGCCACCAGCGTGCGCAGACGGTCCAGGCTGATTTCGCGCATGAGTGACTCCTCGTTCAGAAAAACTGAATTTCATCGTTTATAAATTCAACTTTTCCTATCTTAGCGCCTCACTGAAGATTGGAACTCCTGATTTCCAACGTCCGAGAGCATTCCATGGCAAGTCCCCTTGTATTCATCGATGGCGACCAAGGCACCACCGGGTTGCAAATCCATCAACGCCTACGCGACCGCAGCGATCTGCGGCTTATCACTCTCAGCCCCGAATATCGCAAGGATCCGCAACGTCGCGCCGAAGCCATCAATAACTGCGACATCGCGATTCTGTGCTTGCCCGACCAAGCCGCGCGCGACGCTGTAGCGACCATCGAAAACCCCGCCGTGCGGGTGATCGATGCGAGTTCGGCGCACCGCACCCATCCAGACTGGACCTATGGTTTCGCGGAGATGAATCCGCAGCAGAGCCAACGCATCGCCGCCGCGCGACGGGTCAGCAATCCCGGTTGCTATCCAACGGGGGCGATAGGGTTGCTGCGCCCTTTACTGGAGGCCGGATTACTGCCCAGGGATTACCCGATGAACATTCATGCCGTGTCGGGTTATTCCGGGAAAGGACGTGTCGGGGTGGAAGAGCATGAGGGAGAAGGCGCAGCACAGGCGTCGGCGTTTCAGGTCTATGGGCTGGGGTTGGCACACAAACATATTCCAGAGATTCAACAACAAAGCGGTCTGACGGAGCGGCCGATGTTTGTGCCGGCCTATGGCGCTTTTAGGCAGGGGATCGTGCTGACCATCCCCTTGCAAACCCGGTTGTTGGCGCCAGGTGTGAGTGCGGTGCAGTTGCATGCGTGTCTGATGCGGCACTACGCCGATGCGAGCCATGTACAGGTGATGTCGATGCTGGAGGCTAAAGGGCTGACGTCCCTTGATCCTCAGGCACTTAACGGGACTGATGATGTGCGACTGTCTGTGTTTGAGAATGACGAAACGGGCCAGGTTTTGTTGGCTGCGGTGTTTGACAATCTTGGGAAGGGAGCAGCTGGAGCAGCAGTGCAGAATCTGGATTTGATGCTTGCAGGAACATGACTCCGATGACCCGCGCAAATTAGCGTGATGCCCTCGTCCCGAGCCGGGATATAGAGGTCAGGCCAGGTTCGTACCTGAAGCCGTGAACCCATTTAACGGTAATATCCAGACTAAAACACCGACTTCAACTTGTAGAGAAAACATCTTGTTTGGGCATAAAAAATCGAGCAAACAGCTCGGATTGTGACTTGATATTTAATTTGGCATAAATATTGCGCCGATGAACCTTTATCGTTTCCACCGAGAGGGAAAGCTTTCCGGCTATCTCTTTATTAGAGAAGCCACTGAGCAACAATCTGAGCACATCACTTTCGCGCGCTGTTATTTGCGTGCCCAGCTGGGTAATCGTTTCTGGCCATAGAGGTGGCTCAGCGAGATTTTTCTCTACATCAATTTCAAAACACATGCGCTGATGCATTAATGCAGTCACCCACGGCTTGATAATATCAAGCATTGTTATTTGTTCTTGATTAAAACGGACTTTGCTACCAACAGAAATACATAACGTCCTATCGGCGTCGAGCTGAACATTGTACTGAGCCTCATCCACAGAGATATATTGTGCAAAATAT
>NZ_JBFTMK010000300.1:0-6752 GCF_056396965.1 Pseudomonas sp. 05N434 | reverse complement strand
GTGTAACGGAAGCTCAGGCCGATTGGCGCGATTGCAGGCTGCGACCGGCCAGCAGCGAGAGCACGCCATCGATCACCCGCGGATCGGCCAGGACCCGCTGATGACCGCCCTCTTCCAGGCGCAACAAGCGACTGTCGAACCAGGCTTCGTGAATCAATTGGGACTCCTTGACCGAGACAAAGCTGTCGTCCTCGGCATGGACAATCAGGCCTGGCATGTCGAGCTGATAGTGCGCGACATCCAGCGCAGCAGCACGCATGCCAACGTCTTTTTCGACCTGACGAATGAACGCCGAACGGGCTTTGGGCGGCAGGCGTACATAGCGCGCAAAACCGCGCAGCACCCCAAGGATTCGCGCCGGGGCGGCGATCGAGACCAGGGTTTCGGTGCGCAAGCCCAACTGCACCGCGAGCATGGCGCTGGCGCCGCCCATCGAGTGACCGATTACCGCTTGCAGCGGCGGTAGTTCAGCAGCTGCTTCAAGCATCGCCCGGGCGAACAGCACCACATTGGCTTCGCGTCCAGGCGAGCGACCATGAGCCGGGCCGTCCAGGGCGACCACGGTGTAACCGGCATCGACCAGCGCCGTGATCAGCGCGGCAAACTGCGTTGGCCGGCCTTCCCAGCCGTGCATCAACAACACCGCCGGGCCCTGTCCCCAACGCAGCGCCGAGAGGCCGAAGCGCAAGGTGATCCGCTCGGATTTCGCCAGCAGCGGCAATTCCCAATCACGCGGCGGCAACTCCCGCGGGGTCATGAATGCCAGACGCATCTTGCTCGCCACCAGCTTCGGTGCGAACCAGCCCAAGGTGCCATTAACGCCACGAACCCAGCTCAACGTGTTCATCGCCCATCTCCTCAGGCTGGATGCCTTTAGGTCACAGCACCGCCGATTTGGCGGCGCGCAGCAATCGATCGGACAACTCTCCTGGCCCCAGCGCCCGCGCCAGCGCCAAACCACCCACCATCAAGGCGATGTCGGCCAAGACCTTGTCGATGTCTTCCGGGCTGGCTGCCAACTGCGCGACCATCAATTCAATATGTTCATTCAACGCCACGCGAAATTCGTCCGGCAGACGGCCCAGTTCACTGATCGACGCTGGAACCGGGCATGCCTGCTCGGTGGAATCACGGTGTTTGCGCGACAGGTAGAACGCTGCGACCAACGCGCGACGCTCTTCGCCGGTCAACTCGGCATCCATGTCGGCGATCAAGTCACGACGATGGCTGAGCAGCTGCTTGAACGCCTCCAGCATCAACGCGTCCTTGCTTTCGAAGTGCGCGTAGAAACCGCCGACCGTCAGGCCGGCCGCGCCCATCACTTCGCCCACGCTCGGCTCGGCCGGGCCGCGCTGGATCAGCGCTGCACTGGCAGCCTTGAGGATGCGTTCGCGGGTTTGAGCTTTTTTATCGTTCATCGTTGCCTCCGAATATTACGACTAGAATATTATTCTCATAATAATTTTCCGCAAGTCGTGGATGTGACCGCTGGTCTGAAGAACAGTGTTGGGGAAAAAGGAGATTTGGCCAAACGCCAGACAAACAAAAGGGCCATTCAATAATTGAATGACCCTTAAAAATCCCGCAAAGCGGGTAATCGTGGCGTCCCCTAGGGGACTCGAACCCCTGTTACCGCCGTGAAAGGGCGGTGTCCTAGGCCACTAGACGAAGGGGACGCAAACCCTTCTATACAACTGATCARYGCTGAGWGYTGATCGMTTCAAGGCCGGTGTGGCCAGACCTTGAASTGTAAATTGGTGGAGCTAGACGGGATCGAACCGTCGACCTCTTGCATGCCATGCAAGCGCTCTCCCAGCTGAGCTATAGCCCCTCATCGCTGAGGACGGGGCGAATCTTAATGGCGCATCGGAAAGCTGTCAAACTTATTTTTCAAAAAATTTAAAATTTTTTGCCGACATAACAATCACTTACCGCCCTCCCCCCGTAAATTCGGGGGAAGCGCCGAAGATCAGGATCAAAAGATCGCGGCCTTCGGCAGCTCCTACTGAGTCAAACGCCGTCAGGCAATCGCGCCCAGAAGCTTTTCCCACTCTTTGTTTTCTTTCTTCGACACGCCGCCCAGCAGGTCAATGGCCTGGCGCAGACGGAAACGGGTCAGGTCCGGACCGAGGATTTCCATCGCGTCGAGTACCGATACCGAACTGGCCTGCCCGGTGATCGCAGCAAACATCAGCGGCATGGCGTCACGCAGCTTCAGCTCCAGGGATTCGACCACCGCCTGAATCGTTGCAGTGATGCTGTCCTTCTCCCACTGACGCAGGCTTTCCAGCTTCCACAGGATCAATTGCATCAACTGACGAACCTGATCGCCCGAGAGCTTCTTGGATTCGAACAGTTTAGCGTCCGGATTCACGCCACCAGCGAAGAAGAAGCCAGCCAGCGGTGCGACCTGGCTGAAGGTTTCAACCCGGCCCTGCACGTGCGGCGCGATCTTCATCATGTATTCAGGGTTCAGCGCCCACTTCTGCACGCGAGCGGCGAACTCTTCCAYCGGCAGGTCACGCAGCCACTGGCCGTTGAGCCACGACAGTTTCTCGATGTCGAAAATCGGCCCGCCAAGCGAGACGCGGTTCAAGTCGAAGTTGTCGACCATTTCCTGCAAGGAGAACTTCTCGCGCTCGTCCGGCATCGACCAGCCCATGCGGCCCAAGTAGTTGAGCATCGCTTCCGGCATGAAGCCCATGCGCTCGTAGAACGTCACCGAGGTCGGGTTCTTGCGCTTGGACAGCTTGCTCTTGTCCGGGTTACGCAGCAGCGGCATGTAGCACAGCTGCGGCTGTTCCCAGCCGAAGTACTCGTACAGCAGGATCAGTTTCGGTGCCGAAGGCAGCCATTCTTCACCGCGCAGCACGTGGGTGATGCCCATCAGGTGGTCGTCGACCACGTTGGCCAGGAAGTACGTCGGCAGGCCGTCGGTCTTCATCAGCACTTGCATGTCCATGCGATCCCACGGGATCTCGACATCGCCACGCAGCATGTCCGGCACCACGCACACGCCTTCGGTCGGCACTTTCATGCGGATCACGTGGGGTTCGCCGGCAGCCAGGCGGCGCGCGACTTCTTCCTTGGACAGCAACAGCGCACGGCCGTCGTAACGCGGGGTCTCACCGCGGGCCATTTGCTCGGCGCGCATCTGGTCCAGTTCTTCAGCGGTGCAGAAGCACGGGAAGGCATGGCCCATGTCGACCAGTTGCTGGCAGTACTTCTGGTAGATATCGCCGCGCTCACTCTGACGGTAAGGACCGTGCGGGCCGCCGACATCCGGGCCTTCGCTCCAGTCGATACCCAACCAGCGCAGGGCGTCGAAAATCTGCTGTTCGGACTCGCGGGTCGAACGCAGTTGGTCGGTGTCTTCGATCCGCAGGATGAACTCACCGCCATGCTGCTTGGCAAAGCAGTAGTTGAACAAAGCGATGTAAGCGGTACCTACGTGGGGGTCCCCGGTAGGCGATGGCGCGATGCGAGTGCGGACGGTGGTCATGGCATGTCTCAAAAAGAATGAAAAGCGAAGATCAAACAAGGGGCGAATGGTAACAGGCGATAGCCGCCCGGCTCCAGTGAGTGCGGGATTTAAGCGCCGCAGGAGCTGCCAAGGCTGCGATCTTTTGACTTTGCCTGTAAAAACAAGATCAAAGGATCGCAGCCTTCGGCAGCTTCTACAGAGGGAGCGTCAAACCGCGATCAACCGCTCCCGCAGCTTGCCGATTTCGTCGCGCAGCTGCGCCGCGGCTTCGAACTCCAGGTCGCGGGCGAGCTGGTACATCTTCTCTTCCAGCTGACGAATGCGCTTGGTGATCTCGCTCGGCGAACGCAATTCGGCTTCGTATTTGGCGCTTTCCTCGGCAGCCTTGGCCATGCCTTTGCGCTTCTTGCTGCGCGAACCCGGCACAGTCGCGCCTTCCATAATGTCGGCGACGTCCTTGAACACCCCTTTGGGCGTAATGCCGTTGGCCAGGTTGAAGGCGATCTGCTTGTCGCGACGACGCTCGGTTTCGCCGATTGCCCGCTCCATGGAACCAGTAATCCGATCCGCATACAGAATCGCCCGGCCATTAAGGTTGCGTGCCGCCCGGCCAATGGTCTGGATCAGCGAGCGTTCGGAGCGCAGGAAACCCTCCTTGTCCGCATCAAGAATCGCCACCAGCGAGACTTCCGGCATGTCCAGGCCTTCACGCAGCAGGTTGATCCCCACCAGCACATCGAAGGTGCCGAGGCGCAAGTCACGGATGATCTCGACCCGCTCCACGGTGTCGATGTCCGAGTGCAGATAACGCACGCGCACGCCGTGATCGGCCAGGTAATCGGTCAAATCCTCGGACATGCGCTTGGTCAGCGTGGTCACCAGCACCCGCTCTTCCAGGGCTACGCGCTTGGTGATTTCCGAGAGCAAGTCGTCGACCTGAGTCAGCGCCGGACGGATTTCGATCTGCGGGTCCACCAGGCCAGTCGGGCGCACCACTTGCTCGACCACGCGCCCTGCGTGCTCCGCCTCGTAATTGCCCGGCGTGGCCGAGACAAATATTGTCTGCGGGCTGATGCCTTCGAACTCGTCGAAACGCATTGGCCGGTTATCCAGCGCCGATGGCAGGCGGAAGCCGTATTCCACCAGCGTTTCCTTACGGGACCGGTCGCCCTTATACATGGCACCGACCTGCGGCACGCTGACGTGGGATTCGTCGATCACCAGCAAGGCGTCGGCTGGCAGGTAGTCAAACAAGGTGGGCGGCGCCTCGCCGGATGCACGGCCCGACAGGTAGCGCGAGTAGTTTTCGATGCCGTTGCAGTAACCCAGCTCCAGAATCATCTCCAGGTCGAAACGGGTGCGTTGCTCCAGCCGCTGGGCTTCCACTAGTTTGTTGTTGGAGCGCAGGTATTCCAGGCGCTCCTGCAACTCGACCTTGATCCCCTCGACGGCGTCGAGCAGGGTTTCCCGAGGCGTCACGTAATGGCTCTTCGGATAGAAGGTGAAGCGCGGCAGCTTGCGGATGACTTCGCCCGTCAGCGGATCGAAGGCGGACAGGCTTTCCACCTCGTCATCGAACAGCTCGATGCGGATCGCCTCAAAATCGGATTCCGCCGGGTGGATATCAATCACATCGCCGCGCACCCGGAAAGTCGCCCGGGCGAAATCCACGTCGTTGCGGGTGTATTGCAGGTCGGCCAGGCGACGCAACAGCGCACGCTGGTCGAGCTTGTCGCCGCGATCCACGTGCAACACCATCTTCAAATAGGTTTCCGGGCTGCCCAGACCGTAGATGCACGACACCGTGGTGACGATGATTGCGTCTTTGCGTTCCAGCAGCGCTTTGGTCGCGGACAGGCGCATCTGCTCGATGTGGTCGTTGATCGAGGCGTCCTTCTCGATGAAGGTGTCGGACGACGGCACATAAGCTTCGGGCTGGTAGTAGTCGTAATAGGAGACGAAGTATTCAACGGCGTTGTTCGGGAAGAACGCCTTGAACTCGCCGTACAATTGCGCGGCCAGGGTCTTGTTCGGCGCCAGCACCAGCGTCGGGCGCTGCACTTGGGCGATCACGTTGGCGATGCTGAAGGTCTTGCCCGAGCCGGTCACACCGAGCAGCGTCTGGTGCGCCAGCCCGGCCTCGATGCCCTCGACCATCAGACGGATGGCTTCCGGCTGATCGCCGGCGGGCTCGAAGCGGGTGACTAGCTGGAATTCAGACATACATACCTCTGGTTCACTCTTGCCCGGTTAAGCCGGACAGGAACGAGAAAGACCGCAAACGACCGATGTCGCCCGAGGAAAAAACTGGATTGTGCTCAATGTGGAGCCGATTGCCATCCCTTTCAAGGCAAACGTCCTACATCGGGTAAAACCTTTGACGACGTCGCTCGACCAACGATCGAAAAATAATTGGAAAAACTTACCGTAAAAGCCGAATCGCCTGTCGCCATCAATCGCTGATGGCCTCTATACTAGCTCCCCGTTTGTGCACCGCTTCCCTCTCCTGCGCGCCGTTGTCGAAGCCGAGACGATTCGCGCCGCTCAACACGTTTCCCGTGGCTACTTGCCGATCGACGGCATCGCCGCCTACGACCAGGCCGTGCAGAAACTGCTGTTCGGCAATGACTCGCCACTGATCGCTGCTGGCCGGGTCATCACCACCCAGGCCGTCGGCGGTACTGGCGCGCTGAAAATCGGTGCCGATTTCCTCAAGCAACTGCTGCCGAACGCCGTCGTGGCGATCAGCGACCCGAGCTGGGAAAACCACCGCGCACTGTTCGAAACCGCCGGTTTCCCAGTACAGAACTATCGCTACTATGACGCCGCCACCCACGACGTTAACCGCGCCGGCCTGCTGGAAGACCTGAACGCCCTGCCGTCCGGCTCCATCGTTGTGCTGCACGCTTGCTGCCACAACCCGACTGGCGTCGACTTGAGCCCGGCGGACTGGAAAAACGTGCTGGACGTGGTGAAAGCCAAAGGTCACATTCCATTCCTCGACATGGCCTACCAGGGCTTTGGCGACGGTATCGATGAAGACGCTGCCGCTGTGCGCCTGTTCGCCGAATCGAACCTGACCTTCTTCGTTTCCAGCTCGTTCTCCAAATCCTTCTCGCTGTACGGCGAGCGCGTTGGCGCCCTGTCGATCGTCAGCGAATCGAAAGAAGAAAGCGCGCGCGTGCTGTCGCAAGTCAAACGCGTGATCCGCACCAACTACTCCAACCCGCCGACCCACGGTGCAAGCATCGTCGCCGCTGTGCTGAAC
>NZ_JBFTMK010000299.1:0-6182 GCF_056396965.1 Pseudomonas sp. 05N434 | reverse complement strand
GTGTATTGGCCGCGCACTGAGTTGGCTCGCGCTTCCTCGATCGACCAGGGGCGAATCGCGCCGATGACTTTGGCCTTCTCGCCACGTACCGCATCGGCGCCAAACGCCGCCGGTGGTTCCATGGCGACCATCGCCAATAATTGGAACAGGTGATTAGGCACCATGTCCCGCAGGGCGCCGGTGACCTCATAAAAACTGCCACGGGTTTCCACGCCGACGGTTTCAGCGGCGGTGATTTGTACGTGATCGATGTAATGGTTGTTCCAGAAGGCTTCGAACAGGCTGTTGGAGAACCGGCTGACCAGAATGTTCTGCACGGTTTCCTTGCCCAGATAGTGATCGATCCGGTAGATCTGCTTTTCCGTCATCACTTTGAGCAAGCACGCGTTCAAGGCTTCGGCGGTATACAGATCCGAGCCGAAAGGCTTTTCGATCACCACCCTTCTGAACGCTTCAGGGGCTTCTTGCAACAATCCGGCAGCCCCGAGACGCCGCACCACTTCGCTGAAAAAGCGCGGGGCGGTAGCAAGGTAGAAGATGGCGTTGCCGGTGCCGCTGGCGTCGATTTTCGCCGCCAGCGCGTCATAAGTGCGCTCATCCAGGAAATCGCCCTGGACGTAGCTGATGTGTTTGGCCAATTTGGCCCACAACGCCGGATCAAGGGCGTGATCGCCCTTGCCGACCTTGGCTGCCACTTCCGCCCGAATGAAATCTTCGAGTTTTTTGGCAAAGGCTTCGTCACTGATGGCGTTGTGATCAACGCCGACGATCCGCAGTCCATTCCCCAGCAAACCATCGCGACTCAAGTTGTACAGCGCCGGCATCAGCAGGCGCTTGACCAGATCACCATGGGCACCGAACAAAAACAGCGTGGTGGGCGGTGCGGGTTCTGCCTTGGATTTCCTGCGGATCACGTGGGTCATTTTTTCGCAGTCTCCACATGGCCGCCGAAGCCGAAGCGCTGGGCCGAGAGAATCTTGTCGCCAAAGTTGCCTTGCCCGCGCGAACGGTAGCGAGAGAACAGCGAGTTCGACAGCACCGGTACCGGCACCGCTTGTTCCATGGCGGCTTCGATGGTCCAGCGCCCTTCACCGCTGTCCGCCACTTCACCCGAGTAGCCGTCGAGTTTCGGATCGGACGCCAGCGCATCGGCGGTCAGGTCAAGCAGCCAGGACGAGACCACGCTGCCACGACGCCAGACTTCGGCGATGTCGGCCACGTTCAGGTCGAAACGCTGATCTTCCGGCAGGTTGGTGCTGGCTTTGGTCTTGAGGATGTCGAAGCCTTCGGCGAAGGCCTGCATCATTCCGTATTCGATGCCGTTATGGATCATCTTGACGAAGTGGCCGGCGCCGGCGGGGCCTGCGTGGATGTAACCGCGCTCGGCGCGATCGTCATCGGACTTGCGATCCTTGGTGCGCGGAATGTCGCCCATACCCGGGGCCAGGGACTCGAACAACGGGTCAAGACGCTTAACCGTCTCGGCATCGCCGCCGATCATCATGCAGTAGCCACGTTCCAGGCCCCAGACGCCGCCGGAGGTGCCGACGTCGATGTAATGCAGACCTTTTTCCGACAGGGTTTTGGCCCGACGGATATCGTCCTTATAGAAGGTGTTGCCGCCATCAATGATGGTATCGCCCGCTTCAAGCAAGGTGCTCAGTGTGTCGATGGTGTCTTCGGTCGGTGCGCCGGCGGGCAGCATGACCCACACCGCGCGCGGCTTGGCCAGGCCAGCGACCAGGGCTGGCAAGTCGGCGACGCCGGTGGCGCCCTCTTCGGCCAGGGTATCGACAAAAGCGGTATTGCGGTCGTAAACAACGGTGGTGTGCCCGTTGAGCATCAGGCGCCGCGCAATATTACCGCCCATGCGGCCCAGTCCAATAATCCCGAGTTGCATGTACTGATGCTCCCTACTACAAATAAAGTGTGTCTAAGGTTATAGCCCAACGCGACTAGTGAAGGTTAGTCCAGAGCGGCGGGATGAAGTTTCCGGGCATTGTGCCCGATCCAGACTGATAACGTCGGGAATCGTGCCGAAGACACAACGACCATGAAAAATAAAAAAGTTCCCTTCAGGGGCAAAAGAAATCAAAATTGGCGCCGATAGTAAGTGAGCACCCGATTTCGGGAGTCGACTTACAGTTGATACCGCCATTTGCGAGGTGAGCAATGGGCACCGTACACACAGCACTGCCAGCACAAACCCTTTACGTCACGATCCGTCGCGATGAACTGCGCCAGTTGAAAGAGGAGCGCGATCAGTTGAAGCGGGAAGTTGCGCAATTGCGCCTGCTGACCCAAGGCAATCAGGCTCAGCCCTTGCCCGTCACCCAACGTGCTCCTCACGCCTGATCTCCTCGCTTGAGTCGGAAGCGGCCCAGCGCTGTTTCTGACTCGCTGCAATCCTGTCCGCTGCGACAACTCACAAAGTTTTCACACTTGCTTGGCGATACTCCGGCCCTTTGTGGCTGCTTGCTTTGCGAGCGGCATCCGTTCGTCTGCGACAAGGAGAGTGCCGACGGCCGATCATCAGGCTGGAGTGTTGAATGGCTTTGCTTAAACGCAGCAAAACGTCTGCGAATGGTTTTGATTGGGCAGGATTACTCTGGTTATTTCTGTTCTTCTGGTATTTCTCCGGTATCACCCAACTACTGATTCAACTGACTGGCACCTCCGGTTTTAGCGGGTTCCGCCAGGCTTTTGTGATGAGCGCCATTTGGCTCGCGCCGATGCTGTTGTTCCCCAAACAAACCCGTGTGATGTCCGCGCTGATCGGTGTGGTGCTGTGGGCCTGTTCGATGGCCAGCCTGGGTTATTTCTTCATCTATCAGCAGGAATTTTCCCAGAGCGTCATCTTCATCATGTTCGAATCGAACGTGTCTGAAGCCGGCGAATACCTGACGCAGTATTTTGCCTGGTGGATGGTGCTGGCGTTCCTCGCCCACACTGCATTCGCGTACTTCCTTTGGACCCGCGTGCGTCCGGTGTACCTGCCACGCGTCCAGGCGCTGATCGCAGCGACGGCGATTGTGCTGGCCGTGATCGGTTACCCGCTGATCAAGCAGACCGCGCACACCGGCAGCCTGGCGGAAGGCTTCGAGAAATTCGAAACCCGCATCGAGCCCGCGGTGCCATGGCAGATGGCCGTGGCCTATCACCGTTACCTCGGTACCCTGGGCAGCATGCAAGGCATGCTCGACAGCGCCAGCAAGATCCCGCCGCTGAAGAACTTCACCGACTCGATGGCCAATCAGCCGGCGACCCTGGTGCTGGTGATCGGCGAGTCCACCAACCGTCAGCGCATGAGCCTGTACGGCTACCCGCGGGAAACCACCCCGGAACTGGATAAGCTCAAGGACCAACTGGCGGTTTTCAATAACGTCATTACCCCACGCCCCTACACCATCGAAGCGCTGCAGCAGGTGCTGACGTTCGCCGACGAAGAAAACCCGGACCTCTACCTGACGACGCCGTCATTGGTCAGCATGATGAAACAGGCGGGTTACAAAACCTTCTGGATCACCAACCAGCAGACCATGACCAAGCGCAACACCATGCTCACGACCTTCTCCGAACAGGCCGACGAGCAGGCGTACCTGAACAACAACCGCAACCAGAACGCCGCCCAGTACGACGGCGATGTGATCGAGCCGTTCAACAAGGCGCTGGCCGATGCGGCGCCACGCAAGCTGATCGTCGTGCATTTGCTCGGCACGCACATGAGCTACCAGTACCGTTACCCGCCGACGTTCAACAAGTTCACCGACCGCAAAGGCGTGCCGGACGGCGTGCGTGACGATCAGGTGCCGACGTACAACAGCTATGACAACGCGGTGCTGTACAACGACTTCGTGGTCTCGAGCCTGATCAAGGACTACGCCAAGACTGATCCGAACGGCTTCCTGCTGTACCTCTCCGACCACGGCGAAGACGTGTTCGACTCCGCTGGCCACAACACCCTGGGCCGCAACGAGAACAAGCCGACCGCACCGATGTACACCATTCCATTCATGGCCTGGGCCTCGCCGAAATGGCGCGAAACCCATGACTGGAGTTTTGCCGCTGATCTGGGTCGACCGTACAGCAGCTCCCAGCTGATTCACACCTGGGCGGATCTGGCCGGCCTGAGTTTCGATGAACTGGACCGCAGCAAAAGCCTGGTCAGCGACAGCTTCAAGCCTCGGCCATTGATGATCGGCAACCCTTACGAGCGTGAGCTGCGGCCGTTGATCGACTTCAGCCTGATAAAACCCAAGGTCGCGCCTGTCACCCCGGCGGTCGTTCAGCAGTAGTTTTGAGGGGCCGACAAATGACTTAAGGGCGTCCTGATCGACGCCCTTTTTTATGGCTCGGAGGACTAAAGCGCTTTGGTCCAGAACAGCATCCGGCCGTGCGCCGGGTCGAACATGCCGGGTGAAAAACCGAATTTGCCATAAGACGCCTGGGCCACTGGATTGCCCTCCAGCACTTCCAGGGTGATTTTGCAGCAGCCGCGCTGACGTGCGATGTCCTCGACTTTGTGCAGCATTTTCTGGCTCAGTCCCAACCCGCGAAACTTCGACACCACGACCACATCGTGCACGTTGACCAATGGCCGACAGGCAAAGGTCGAAAAGCCTTCGAAGCAATTGACCAGCCCTGCCGGCTCGCCACCGACAAACGCCAATACACTGAAGGCATGGGGCCGCTTGGCCAGCTCCCCCGGCAGTTGTTGCAACACATGGGTGGGCAACGACTTACCGCCACCCATCGGGTCTTCGGCGTAATGGTTCAATACAAGACAAATCGCCTCGGCATGTGTCGGGTTGCTGTAACTGGCCTGAAGCACAAGAATTTCTGCGGATTCCATTTCCACCCTCGATCACACATGAAGTTGCCCCAGTTCGCTTCTTGCGCACTGAAAGGTCCTGCGACCTTATCGCGAGCGCCGGGGTGCCGACAACTGGATCCTCTCGCCCCGTTGCACCTTCTCCCGGACATCAAGCCTCGGCAAAACGTTTTAGCTGCATCTCCTGCAAACGGCTGAGGGTGCGGCGAAACGGGAATTCCAGATAACCCTCGGTGTACAACGCCTCCATCGGTACCTGCGCTTCGAGGTACAGCGGCACCTTGCGGTCGTAGCACTCGTCCACCAGGGCAATGAACCGCCGCACACCGTCGTCATGCACCGACAATTGCGGCAACTCGCGATCCCCCGCCGCCACCCGCTCGACACCGTCTTCAGTGCCGCGGGCGATGCGCCCTTCGCGTTTTTGCGCGCTGAGATTGGGCACGTCACTCAACAGAATAGCGCTGAAGGTGTCGCACAGGGCCATGAAGTCCATGGCGGCAAAAGGCTGCTCGCAGACCTCGGCGTAACGGCACCAGAGCACGGTTCGACTGGCCTGCATGACATTGACCGAACGGTAGCCGATCTGCACCGGATCGCTGGACAGCGTCTGGCCGACGGTCAGGGCCTTGAACACGTCGCCAAGGGCACCGGGCTGACCCGGAACGTTCACCCAGTAACGCTGCAGGCCGGCGCCGGGGTGCAGACGATGATCTTCTCCACCGTCCACCGCAATCACCTGCATGTGTTGCTTGATCGCGCTAATCGCCGGCACAAAGCGGTCGCGGTTGAAGCCATCGGCGTACAGCTGATCCGGCGGTTGGTTGGAGGTACAGACCACCACCACGCCTTGCTCGAACATCACCTGAAACAAACGCCCGAGAATGATCGCGTCACCGATGTCGTTGACGAACAGTTCATCGAAACACAGCACCCGCACTTCCTGGCTCAGCTCGCGGGCCAGGGCCTTCAGCGGGTCGGCGGTACCGGTCAACTGGAAGGAGCGCTGATGCACCCAACCCATAAAGTGGTGAAAGTGCTGCCGCCGGGCCGGGACGCGCAGGTTTTGATAGAACTGATCCATCAACCAGGTCTTGCCCCGCCCGACCGGGCCCCAGAGGTACACGCCGGTGATGGGCGCGCGGCCTTCCTGCAAGGCTTCGTGGCATTTTTGCAGCGCCCACACGGCATGTTCCTGGGCTTCGTCCTGGACGAAGCCCTTCTGTTCGATGGCGTGTTGCCAGGCGCTTAAGGGAGAGTCGACATTCATGCGCGGCAGTATACGTCTCTATAGCGGCTCGCCAAGCCCGGGCCGTAGCAGCTGCGTCGCGGTGCTCGACAGCTGCTACAT
>NZ_JBFTMK010000298.1:0-6183 GCF_056396965.1 Pseudomonas sp. 05N434 | reverse complement strand
CTACAACGCCGAACAGACCGTGCCCTACGACTTGCCGGAAAACGCTACCCAGAGCGGCATGAAAAGCCGTTCGAGCAAGGGCGGCTCGCCGGCCAATTTCAACGAAATCCGCATGGAAGACAAAAAAGGCGCCGAGCAGTTGTACATCCATGCCGAGCGCAATCAGGACATCGTGGTCGAGGTGGATGAAAGCCACTCGGTGGGTCACGACCGCAACAAAAGCATCGGGCATAACGAGACGGTGACCATCGGCAACAACCGGCTGCGCATCGTCAAGCAGGAAGACATTCTGTCGGTGGGCCAGCGCAAGACCGACAGCATCAGCCAGAGCTACGTCATCGAAGTGGGCGAAAACCTGCGGCTGGTGTGCGGCGAAAGCATCCTGGAGCTCAATGCCAGCGGCCAGATCAACCTGACCGGCGTGCAAATCAGCTTCTATGCCAGCGGTGACGCCGAGATCAACACCGGCGGCGTGCTGCACCTGAACAACGGCGGCGGCCCTGGCGCCACGCCTGACGGCCAGGGCGTCAAGGCCAGCATCGACGCCAATATCAATGCCGCATTCCCCAAGCCCAAGGGCTAACCACGAGATTCAAGCGCCATGACTTACCGCATCAATGAGTTCCAGTTCCAGCTGCCGGCAGGCGAGCTGCAAGACGCGACGATCAACATCCTCAAGTTCCCCGAACTGGGCACCTCGCTGATTGTCAGCCGCAGCTTGCTGGCCGAGGGCGAAACCCTGCAAAGCAACTTCGACGACCAGCTCAAGCGCCTGGAAAAACAAGTGCAGGACTTGCGTTTTCAGCCGGGCGTCGCCGTGCGCCTGGGCGCCAGCCAGGAGGTCGAAGGCATCGAGTTGCGCAGCCAGTTCAACAAGGGCAACGACAAAGTCTTCCAATATCAGTTGGCGCTGGTATTGCCCGGCACCCGAAAAATGCTCGCCCTGAGCTACGTGAAGGCGGAAAAACTCGGCGATGCCGAAGCCGCGCATTGGGCAACCATCAAGAGTTCGCTGTTGTTCGACGTTCCGGCCTGATGAGCACCCTGCATGTCTGACGCACTCTGGGCCGCCCGGCTGGGCGATGCCCTCGACCACACCTCGATGATGGCCGACATCCTCGGCGGCGTGCTGGAGGTGGCAGCCAACATCGCGATCACCGCGGTGGCGACGGCTGCCGTGGTGGCGGCCACGGGCATCACCGTCGCCACCGGCGGCCTCGGCTGCTTCCTGCTCGGCGCGGTGGTGGGCACCATCGTCGGCCTTGCCATGAGCAAGACCGGGGCCGACAAAGGTTTGAGCAACCTGTGCGAGAGTTTCAGCAATTCTCTGTTTCCGCCCACAGTGCAGGCGACGATTCTCACCGGTTCCACCAACACCCTGACCAACAACATGCCCGCCGCCCGGGCCGCCGGGGCGATTCCGTCCCATGTCGCGCCGGCCGGCACCGAGCTGGAGACACCCGAGCCCGAAGCCGAGCCCAGCTATCTGGACATGGCCGAGAGCTTCTTCTCCCAGATGTGGCGCCCCACCGTCGCCACCCCTGCGCCCGGCGCCGTACCCAAGCCGCTGGACCTGGTCAYCTGCATGAAGCATCCGCCGATGCCGCCGCAGTTTCTGGCCGAGGGCTCGGACAAAGTCACCATCAACGGCCAGCCCGCCGTGCGCAGCGGCGACCGCACCACCTGCGACGCCAAGGTCGTATCGTCCGGGCTGATCTCCTCGAACGTGACCATTGGTGGCGGTTCGGTGGTAGTGCGTGAGATCCGCAGCGGCAAGACCCCGGGCGTGGGGCTGGCGGTCACCGCGTTGCTGATGCTCAAGGGCGGCAAGGGCAAGTTCTTCAGCAAACTGCCGTGCATGCTGATCGGCGGCGCGACGTCGATGGCTGTCAGCAGCGCCATGGGCGCCATGGCCAACGCCGCCATGGGTTCGTCGAATCCGGTGCATGCTGCGACCGGGGCCAAGGTGCTGGGAGGCGATGAAGAGCTGGACTTCGTGCTGCCGGGCATCTTGCCGATCGATTGGCAGCGCTTCTACAACAGCCGCGACGAACGCCGCGACAGCTTGTTCGGCGCGGGTTGGAGCGTGTCCTACGAGGTGCGGGTTGAAATCCTGCCTCACCCGGAGGGCGGGGAAACGCTGGTGTACACCGATGAACAGGGCCGGCGCATCGACATGGGTTCGATTCCTCTGGGCGGCGCGGTGTTCAGTGCCGGTGAAGGGCTGAGTGTTCGGCGGCATCGCAATGGGGAATTGTTGATTGAAAGCGATGACGGGTTGTATCGGCTGTTCGACGGTACACCCGGTAATCCGTCGTTGTTGCGCCTGAACCAGCTCGGTGACCGCAATGACAACCGCATCCACCTCGACTATGACGACGCCGGACAGTTGGCGCGCCTACGGGACACCTTCGATCTGGTGCAGGTCGAATTGATTCGGGAGCGCGACCGCGTGGCTCGAGTGGAACGCGTGTATCCCGACCAGCATCGTGAAGTGCTCGTCAGTTATGGCTACGACACAGTGGGCAACCTGGCCGAAGTGCGCGACGCCACCGGCCAGGTGCAACGGCGCTTCGCCTACGACGCCGGGCGGCGGATGGTCGAGCATCAGTTGCCTACGGGGCTGCGATGCTTCTATGAATGGGCCTTGATCGAAGACCAAGAATGGCGCGTGGTCCGGCACTGGACCGACGAGGGCGACACTTACCAGTTCGACTATGACCTGAAAGCCGGTGCAACGCGCATCACCGACGGCTCACAGCGCATCAGTACTCGCCACTGGAACACCCAGCACCAGATCACCGAATACACCGACAACCTCGGCCAGACCTGGCAGTTCGAGTGGAACGACGAACGCCAATTGCTCAGTGCCACCGACCCGCTGGGCGGGCGCTATGAATACAGCTACGACGACGCCGGCAACCTGATCGGCGAAACCGACCCGCTGGGCCGCAGTGACTCGACCCTATGGCTCGAGCACTGGGCCTTGCCGCTGGTGGAAACCGATACCGCGGACAACAGTTGGCAATATCGCTACGATCAGCGCGGCAACTGCATCGCCGAAACCGATCCGCTGGGCCATGTAACGCGATACCGCTACGACACCCAAGGCCAGGTCGTCGAGATCATCGACGCCACCGGCAAAAGCAAAAGGCTGCGCTGGAACCCGTTCGGCCAACTGGTCGAACACATCGATTGTTCGGGTTACCCGACGCGGTTCAGCTACGACAACCGGGGCTATCTGCAAACCATCACCGATGCCCTCGGCGAACGCACCCAATTCAGTTACGACGCCCAGGGACGGTTGCTCAGCAGCCAATTGCCGGACGGCCGCACCGAGCAGTATCAGCGCGACGTCAGCGGCCAGTTGACCGGCTATACCGACCCGGCCGGGCACACCACGCTCTACCAACACAACCGTCGCGGCCAGGTCCGCCAACGCACCGACGCCCATGGCCGGCAGGTGCAGTTCGGGTACGACCGCTATGGGCGGCTGCAGGCGCTGACCAACGAAAATGGCGAGAGTTATCGGTTTGCCTGGGATGCTGGGGATCGACTGATTGAACAACAGGATCTGGATGGCAGTGCCAAGCGCTACACCTATGACCTGCTGGATAACGTCGCGGCGGTCACGGCTGTTCCGGCACCTTACGGTAACGGCCTGGCCGTCGTCCCCGAGTCGCCCCCCGCTCCCATCGTTCACCGACTGGAACGCGACGCCGTCGGCCGGCTGATCGCCAAAGTCACCGACGATGGCCGCACCGACTACACCTACGACCCACTGGACCAGCTCACCGCCGTCACCTTCACCGACCACCAGGGCAACGCACAAACCCTGAGCTTCGCCTACGACGCCCTCGGCCAGTTGCTCGCCGAACACAGCGCGGCCGGCAGCCTGCAATATCACTATGACGAACTCGGCAACCTGATCCAGACCCAACTGCCCGACGGCCGCTGGCTCAATCGCCTGTACTACGGCAGCGGCCACCTGCACCAGATCAACCTCGACGGCCAGGTCATCAGCGACTTCGAACGCGACCGCCTGCACCGCGAAGTGCTGCGCACCCAGGGCCAGATCAGCACCCGCAGCGAATACGACCGCAGCGGGCGCTTACGCTCACGCCAACGCCGTCACACCAGCCAGCCCTCGTTGATGCCGGCGGCCGTGCAAAAGCACTTCGAGTATGACCCCGCTGACAACCTGATCGGCAAACTCGACCAGCAACCCGCCGCACAACACCGCCAACTGCTGCACTACGACGCCACTGGCCGCATCATCGCCAGCCAGGACAGCCTGCACGGCCAGCGCGAAACCTTCGCCTACGACGCCGCCGCCAACCTGCTGGACGGCCCACAACCCGGCGCCGGGCTGGTGGTGCACAACAAACTGCTGACCTATCAGGACAAGCGTTATCGCTATGACGCGTTTGGCCGGATGATCGAAAAACGCAGCGCTAAACGAGGCCTGCAGCGCTTCGGTTACGACGCCGAAAGCCGCTTGATTGAAGTGCGCAATGAAAACGGCAGCGTGGTCAGGATGACCTACGACCCACTGGGCCGGCGCATCGAAAAAACCGTACACGACAGCAAGGGTTATCCACTGGGAGAAACCCGCTTCACGTGGGACGGCCTGCGCCTGTTGCAGGAACATCGCCATCAGCAAACCAGCCTCTACCTATACGAAGACGAAGGTTACGAACCCCTGGCCCGCGTCGACGGCACCGGCCCACTGCAAAAAATCCGCTACTACCACAACGACCTCAACGGCCTGCCGGAACAGCTCACCGAGGCGGACGGCCACAACGTCTGGCAGGCGACTTATCGGGTGTGGGGCAACACGTTAGAAGAGGTGCGCGAGCCGTATTACATTGAAGAGCAGAACCTGCGATTTCAGGGACAATACCTGGACCGGGAGACGGGGCTGCATTTCAATACGTTCAGGTTTTATGATCCGGATGTGGGGCGGTTTACGACGCCGGATCCGATTGGGTTGGCAGGGGGAATCAATCTATATCTGTATGCGGCCAACCCACTCGAGTGGGTGGACCCGTTGGGATGGAGTTGCTCGTCATCCATTAACAAACGAATCAACAAGCTGAAGAAGCAGGGCTATCAGGACCATCACATTCTGAGTGACAAACACGCCAGTACCAAAAATCATCCGCTGCTGAAGTTGGCTGGATTTGACCTGCAAAGCAGACAAAATAAAATTTTCCTACCCAACAAGGCCACCGCCATGGCCGATGGACGCCGATCAATTCATGAGGGACGTCACGCCGGTAGAGTCAACGACAACCTGGCCGGACGAATGACACAAGCAGAACAAGCTGGCAAGCGGAACAACTGGAATCAGGCGCAATATCGCAAGGCCCTGGATAAAATAGTTTCCGATGAGCGCAAACTACTCCGTTCCGGCGAGAGGCAACTGAACAAAAATGCCCGTCCCGGCGCTTATTACGATTAGGAAAATCAAGCATGATCTTAAGTTGGAAAGCCCCTACCTATTACAGCGAACAACTGATCGGCTCGTATGACATCGAAAGCGGTTCTTATGAAACCGCCGGTTCGAATTTTGACTACCTGTCATTGTTGGCGGGAAAACCCTATCCATTGAATATGGACAAGCCAAAGGTCTATTTTCCGTGCAAGAAAAAAAAGCTGCTTGCGTATGACTGCCTATGGCTACTTGGGGGAGTCCCACTAGTCACTGAGCGACTTGCGAATTTTCTCACCAATCAATCTGCTCAGGACATTCAGCTCATTCAACCTGCTGTCGTCATTGCAGACGGGGAAGAGGTCGACGAAGCTTTTTTCATAGTGAATGCAATCAATACCGTCAACGCGATAGATCAAGGGCAATCTGCCGCTGAACGGGATGATGACGGATCGATCATCTATTTCACTAAAACCTGGTTCCTGGACGATGCTGCCGGCATGCGCGGAATCGCTCGTGAGCCAGAGTCAGGAGACCTTCTGATCTCTCAGCAGTTGGCCGATTCTATGATCGAGAAAAAATTCAAAAGCAACAAAGGCTTGGGTTTCTATATCGCCAACCGCACATTTGTCCCTTATAAAAATCAGGCCTAGGCTTCTGGCCCCCATGATGATCGACATTTTTAGGGGCGGCTCTGGGCTGGTGGTGCACAACAAACTGCTGACCTATCAGGACAAACGTTACCGCTA
>NZ_JBFTMK010000297.1:0-6186 GCF_056396965.1 Pseudomonas sp. 05N434 | reverse complement strand
TTCTTGAGTTGGGCGCGGGGCTGCAACAGGGTGCTGGGGGAGCGCAGGCGGTGATCCATGTCACTGAGCAAGGCTTCCTGAAAATCGGCGTAACCGCTGAAACCCAGCTTTTTTACCAGCCGCACGATGGTCGGATCGCTGACACCGGCATGTTCGGCCAAGCGTGACATCGGGCCCAGTCCGTTACGCGGGTACTGGTCCAGCAAGGCACGTATGACTTTGCGTTCCGACGGCGTGAAGTCCAGGCCGGGCTCGGTGATCAGGTCTCTGAGAGGGGGCATCCGGGCTCCTGCTGGATGGGTATGTCGGTTTCATTTCATAAAACGCTAAATCAGTATTTATGTAACGTGTGCTACATGTCTAGTTAATTTTTGTGCGGATTTTGAAAGCACTAAAATGGGGCAAAACCCCCGTGCGTGCGGGGCTGAGTGGATGTCGACAGGCTTTGTAGGACATCGCCCATAGAGGTGTGAGATATCGACCCAGCTCAGGAATAAAATGGGCGTTGTGAGCCCACGCCGTAGCAGCTGCCGAGCTCGCGAGGCTGCGTTCGCTGGTAGCAGCTGTCGAGCCTGCGAGGCTGCGTTCGGCTGCGAAGCAGTCGTAAACCCTGAGTGCACAGTGTGCCTGACGGATCACAGTGCCTGATTTTACGACCGCTACGCGGCCGAACGCAGCCTCGCGAGCTCGGCAGCTGCTACAAGGAAGGCGCCCAGAGTGCGTTTCTTGCGGCACAATGAACCGATTGTTCGCGGCATCGTGCCATCTTTCATCCCATCGACAGAGAGAACCTTCGTGCAGGCAACCCGCTTGACCCTGATTTGTCACGCTCGAACCGTCGCACAGAAACTGGCGCGTTTTCCTACGAATGAACCCGTGGAAATGGATTGGCAATCGGCGAAGGGCTCGCGCTGTCGTCTGTTCAAGCGAGCCCCCCGTTTACTCTGCGGCCCTGAACGGCGGACCCGGCAAACCGCTGAGCTGTTTGGCGACAACGTGGAGATTGTCACGGCATTGGGGGATTGCGATTTCGGACGCTGGAAGGGCACGTCGATCGACGATTTGCAAACATCCGAACCCGAGACGCTCCAGGCCTGGCTCAGCGACCCGACGTCGGCGCCCCACGGTGGAGAGTCAGTGGCGCAGCTCGGTGAGCGAGTGGCCGCGTGGATGAAAGCCCTTGAGGCGACGCCGGGGCATATCGTTGCCATCACCCATCCGTTTGTCATTCGCGCCGCGCTGATGCAGGTGTTGCAGGGCACCGGGTTCAACCAGATCGATGTCGAACCGTTGTCGGCCGTCGAGTTGCGGTTCAACGGTCGCTGGCGGTTACGCTTGACGGGCATGGACCCTGAAGGAGTGCTGTGATGAAAAGACTTCTGGTTATCGGTGTCGGCGCGGGCAATCCCGACTACATCACGATGCAGGCGGTGAAAGCGCTGAACCGGGTCGACGTGTTTTTCCTCATGGACAAAGGCCAGAGCAAAGACAAACTGATCGACCTGCGCCGCGAGCTCTGCGAGCGCTACATCACCGATCACGACTACCGCTTCGTTGAAGCCCACAGCCCGGAGCGTGAGCGCGGGGATGTGGACTACAACGCCAGCGTCGAAGACCTGAACCGTGCCAAGCAGCAGACGTTCGAGCGGTTGATCAATGAGGAAATGACCGACGATCAGTGCGCCGGTTTTCTGGTGTGGGGCGATCCGGCGTTGTATGACAGCACCATTCGGATCCTGCAGGCGATTCTGGCGTCCGGTCGTTGTCTGTTCGAATTCGAGGTGATCCCTGGCATCACCAGCGTGCAGGCGCTGGCGGCGCAACATAAGGTGCCGCTGAACAGCATCGGCCGCTCGATTGAAATCACCACCGGCCGACGGCTGGCGGCCGGCCAGGTAAGCGATGCCGACAGCCTGGTGGTAATGCTGGATGCGCAAGATGCCTACCATCACGTGGCTGATCAGGAGACAGACATTTACTGGGGGGCCTATCTGGGGACGCCGGATGAAATCCTGATCAGCGGCAAGCTCAAAGACGTGGCCGATGAAATTGAGCGGGTGCGCAAGGCGGCGCGGTTGGCCAACGGGTGGATCATGGATACCTACCTGTTGCGCAAGCCTTGAACGCCGCCAACCGATTGATCAGTGTTCTTTGGCCTTTCTGATCCTGATCAAAATAAACAGCAGGATGCACAGCGCGAGCGGGGTCATGGCCAGCATGGCGTCCCGCGCGGAAATGTCCGCGCCCAGGGTATGCAGGCCCGAGTAGAACAGCTTGAACAGGCTCAGCAAATAATAGGTGATGGCGATAATCGACAAGCCTTCGACCGCACGCTGGATTTTGATTTGGGTATCGGCGCGAGCGTTCAGGCTGCTCAGGATTTCCGAGTTCTGTTCTTCCATTTCAACCTGCACCCGCGCCTGCAGCAGATCCCCGAGGTTGGCCACGCTTTTGGCCAGCTGCTCCAGGCGCTGTTCGGTGACGTCACAGTACCTGACGGTAGGTTTGAAGCGTCTTTCGATGAAGATCCCGAGTCGCTGGCAATCGCCCACGTGAGTTTCCCTGAGTTCGCCCAAACGCTCGAAAACCAGCTGGGCATACGCTTGGGTGGCGCTGAAGCGGTGTCGGGTTTTTGCGGTGCTGCTGACCACTTGCGCCGACAGACTGGCGATGTCGGTCAACAACGCTTTCGCATTGCCGGTATCGGGGCCGGCGTTACGTTCCGAAAGGTTGACCAATGTCTTGTCGAAGACGTTGAGCTGAGCGCTCAAGGTTTTCGCGGTGGTAAGGGAAAGCGACGCCATCATGCGGTAGGTTTCGATTTCCAGCAGGCGGCGGATCATCCGGCCTTGGCGATAGGCATTCAGGCGCTTGTTGACGAACAGGAAACGGTTAGTGCCGTCCTCGCTCAGGCGAAAATCGCTCCAGACCGTCGCATCGCCACCGCCTATGCATGAGCCGCAAGGGTCTTTGAATCCATAAGCCGACAGATCGCCGGAAAACGACGCATCGTTGCGCACCACAATCTGCACGGCGTTGATCACGTGCTGCATGAAGGGTTCGACGCGGTCCATCAAGGTCTTGGGGGGCTGGCTCCAGTCAGGCTCCTGACTGGAAGAAGGCACCACCAGTGTCAGCGTCAGGAACTCCGCGTGTCGCTCCCACTTCAAGGCATGCCCCTCCAGCCTGGTGATGCCCTGGGCCGCATCCGGGTCGACGGGGCCGGGGCAGCAGCGACTCAGCAGGGTGTCGCATTGCCCGTCATTAGCCAGAAACGCCAAATGAAACACGTGGGCGGGCTCGTCGAAATACAGCGAAGGGCGCGCGTGCAACTCATTGTGCAGGGTCAGTCTTTGCGGGTGCATGCTGTCGAGGCCATGTTGGAGTTGTTTGTTCTTGGGACTGGGTGACCCATTTTGGAGTCACATACAACTCCCCTCGCCACACGAGCCCGGCACGAGATGCACAACACAGTTGTGAACTATTCTTTCCCAAGTGGGCACCTTCAATGACGCCCACAGGGGATTGATATATATCAAGGCCCAAGAGACTTTAAGGAGGGAGTCTGGGCTGAAGCCGGGTTGCTGACCTGGCGAAAACGCCATCGCTGTCCGGAGTCAGATCATGAGCCAGTATCAACGGTTATTACTGATCATCAACCCGCTCCTGCGCCAGTCTCCCGCGCTCAACCATGCCGCTGCCGTGGCCAAGGCCAGCGGGGCGAGTTTGCATATTGCGGCGCTGATCCCCTCGTTGGACATTCTGTCGTTGCTCGAAGAGGGCGACCGGAAAGTGGCTCGGGCGAACTACCTGCAGGAACACCGCGACTGGCTCAAGGAACAGGCGGAAAAAATGCAGGGCAGGGGGATCGAGGTGACAACCGAGGTCGCCTGGGCCGACAACATGCGCCAGGACATCCTTGATCACGTCACGGAAATGCACCCCGATCTGTTGATCAAGCAAGTCCAGCATGAGCCAGTGCTCAAGCGCGCGTTCTTTACGCCGCTGGACTGGCGTTTGTTGCGCCATTGTCCGGTGCCGGTCTATCTGGTGGGCGCCGAAAGCCATGCCTTGCCGCAGAAGGTGGTGGCCGCGGTTGATGTTGGCGATACCGAGCCTTCGAACAGCGAACTCAATGACCGGATCATCCTGCAGGCGTCTGCCCTTGCGCTGCAATGCAATGCCGAGTTGCATCTGCTGTACGCGTGTGACATTCCGGCTGCTTTTCTGGCGGATCTGGGCGGTGGCCTGACGCTATCGGAGCTTACCCGGGAATTGCGCAAGGACCTGGAAACCTCATTCCTCAAGTTGGCCGCCCGGTTCGGCGTGCCCGCTGAATGCCGGCATTTCATCACAGGGCATCCGGTGTCGGCGCTGAGTGAGTTCGCCCACGAACACCAGATAGATGTGATCGTGATGGGTAGAACGCAATACGGCAGCCTGGAGAAACTGCTCGGCAGCACGACCGAACATATTCTGTACCAGGTGCCTTGCAGCGTTCTGGCGGTGTAGTCGCAAGCATCCTTGGCGAAATTGACTTGCCCGTTTCGGGGTTCCCGCCCCAGGGAGGTTTTCAGATGAATCACAGTCCTTCATTGCAAACCATCTTGCATGACCGGGTTGATGCCGGCCGAAGCCTGGTGGAGTCGCTGCTTAAATACGCCAAAAGAGCCGATGTCATCGTCCTCGCCTTGCCCCGTGGCGGCGTGCCGGTCGCCTATGAAGTGGCCACGGCCCTGGAGGTTCGCCTGGACCTGATGCTGGTCCGCAAGCTGGGCGTGCCGTCCCATCAGGAATTCGCCATGGGCGCTATCGCCAGCGGTGGGATTCAAATCGTCAATGACGATGCGCTGCGGGCTAACGGCATCGACCAGCGTACGCTCGACGCTGTGGTGGCGAAGGAAACGCAGGAAATGTTGCGTCGCGAGCAGCTATTCCGGGAATCCCGTGGGCCTTTGGCGCTCAAGGATCAAGTGGTGATTCTGATCGATGACGGCCTGGCGACAGGGGCCACGATGATGGCTGCGATACAGGCCGTGCGCCTGCAAGCACCATCACGCATCGTCGTCGCCGTGCCGGTGGCCCCCATGGAAACGGCAGAGGCACTGCGCGACGAAGTGGACGAGCTGATTTGCCCGCTCACCCCCGATTGGCTGGTATCAATCGGCTATTGGTACACGGATTTCTCTCAGACGTCGGATGAAGAGGTCATCGATCTTTTACATCGGGCCTGGCAGAGAGAATCAATGATGAAATGAGGCAAACTGCTGGCCCCCCGATCTTCGGTTCGTTGTCAAACTTGCTTTCTTTTCAGCAGGTTAGGCATTGGCGATATGCGGACTTTGGTATGGATGACTGCAACGTTTGTCCTGGTGGCTATTTCGTTTGGAGCCCAGGCAAAGGAACTGAGCAAGAACTCTCGCTATGTATGCAGCTGGGGCTCGGAAATAGCCGAGGGCGCGCAAGCCTCGAAACTTTCCGGGCTTACGCTTTACGGAGCACGCAAGAAGCTGCAATCGCGCAAGTTTCCCCGGCCGTGGATGCGCATGACGGCCATGGGCATCACGGAGCAAACCTATAACAGCCCTTCGCGTCTCAAGCCTGCCGGCATCAAGCAAACGTATTATGAGCAATGCATCCGGCATGAGTTGGCGCAACGGTAAACCGCCGGTCGCAGGGGCCGTTCCTACGACCCCATCCCTCCCGCACAGCCTTGCGAATCCCCTCCAGCAACATCGCAAACGCCGGGTTGTCTACAGATCGCATTGCGGCCAATGACTGGTCATGCATTATCCGGCGCCTCACGAAACCGTTGTGCAAGGCGATCCGCAAACGGATAGAACGAAAACCAGGGCCTGGCTTCGTCGATCACCCGCAGGAATGACGGTCGCTGGATCAACCGGTCGAAATAGGCGCTCAAGTGCTGGTAGTCGTCKGGGAACGGCACCAGTGTGCAGGCATAGAACAGCGCCGGGGCGGCGGCACAATCGGCCAGGCTGAAGTCCGGGCTGGCCACCCAGATCCTGGACGCCATTCGGCGCTCGAGCATGCTGTACGCCGTCGCAAGTGTGGCCCGTTCCCTGGTCAAATCACCGTTGGTCGCGTRTAGTCGATCACTGACAATCTGTTGGACCGGCGTTTGTAGATAATTGTCGAAAAACCGGTCCCATAAGCGCACCTCCAACG
>NZ_JBFTMK010000296.1:0-6215 GCF_056396965.1 Pseudomonas sp. 05N434 | reverse complement strand
GAGCAGTTATGAATACACTTCGCCACGGCGACCGCTCGCAAGCGGTGCGCGTCCTTCAAAAAAACCTCAACAATCACGGTGCAACGCTAACCGTCGATGGCGATTACGGTGACGTCACCGAGGCAGCCGTGCGGGCTTATCAGCTCAAGGTCGGCCTGGTCGCTGATGGCGTCGCCGGCAACAAGACGCAGGCAGCACTCGCCGGCAATGACTGCCAGCAACTGCTGAAGAACACCGACCTGGTAAACGCCGCACAACGTCTCGACGTTCCGCTGGCCAGCGTCTACGCGGTCAACGAAATCGAATCGAAGGGCAAGGGTTTCCTCGACAACGGCAAGCCGGTGATCCTGTTCGAACRCCACATCATGTACCGCCAGCTTTCGAAGGTTCGAAACGAAGGCGATGACACCGCTGAACTCAAACGCCACGCTGACCAGCTCGCCAGTACCAACCCAGCCATTGTCAATCCGAAAGCGGGCGGTTATGCCGGCGGTACCGCAGAACACCAACGCCTGACCACCGCTCGCCTGATTGATGACACCGCCGCGCTGGAGTCCGCTTCCTGGGGCGCGTTCCAGATCATGGGCTTCCATTGGAAGCGCCTCGGCTACACCAGCGTGCAGGATTTCGTCGTGGCGATGAGTGCGAGCGAGTCGCAGCAGTTCGATGCCTTCGTTCGCTTTATCGAAACCGACCAGACCCTGTACAAGGCCTTGAAGGCTCGTAAATGGGCTGAATTCGCCAAGCTCTACAACGGGCCGGACTACCAGCGGAACCTGTACGACATCAAGCTCCAGCGCGCCTACGAACGACACGACGACTGCAGCTGCGGTCAGGCGGTGGCGGCATGATCGACCTCGACGCGGTGCAACGTCTGAACATAAAGGATGGCGACCTTCTGGTGGTGCCAACGAACACCGACCAATACGACATGGAACTGCTGTGCGATGCACTGCACGTCCTGATACCCGGCTGCAAAGTCGTAATTATCCGCGGCCCGGTGCAGCAGCTGGACGTCGACGCCATGAACAAACTCGGCTGGTACCGCGCATGAGTTCCCTGCGTCAGGCCTTGTATGGCATCGCCCTGCTCGGTGCCCTGACGTTGTTGATCTGGAGCCAGGAACTGCGTGTCACCGTTGCTGACAAGAACACAGAGCTGGCAACCAAGGACGCCAACACCGCCTGGGAAGAAGCCGGGCGTCACCTCGCCAATGCCAGTGCGTTGCAAAACACCCTGCAACAGGAGCGAGACGCACAGGCCAGCCTGCGTACCCAACAGGACCAACWGCGCCAAGGCCTGGCAAAACGCGAACTCACCATTGAGGCACTGAAACGTGAAAATGCCGATCTACGCAATTGGGCTGCCCAGCCTTTGCCTGATGCTGCTCGCTGGCTGCGCGAGCGCCCCGCCCTCACCGGCGCCGACGCTTATCGTCAGTGGCTGTCCGGCCGTGGTGCCCTGCACCCTGCCAGCGACCAGCCCGCGCAGTAACGGTGACCAGCTCACCGACCAGGACCGCGTCGAGGCCGCCTGGGCGGAATGTGCAGGCCAAGTAGACATGGTTTACCAACATCGGCAGGCCCAGCCATGAACAAACCCGAAAGCCTGCGAGCTCACTTACTCGCCACCGTGGCCGAACTCAAGCACAACCCCGACCGGCTGCTGATCTTCATCGACAACGGCAAGATCCGATGCACCGCCGCAGCGACTTTGTCGTTCGAATACAGCTTCGACTTGCAAGTCCTCCTCACCGACTTCGCCGGCCACCCCGACAGCGTCATGCTGCCGCTGCTCGGCTGGATCAGTGTTCACCAATCCGAACTGCTGGAAAATCTGAATAAGTCCGCCGACGGCATCCAGTTCGAGGCCGACATCCTCGACAACAGCAAAGTCGATTTGAGCCTGACCCTCCCCCTAACCGAACGGGTGGTGGTGGGCAAGGACGACCAGGGCAACACCACCATCCGCCATCCCGGCGAACCACAGCGGGCCGCCGCATTCCTAGATCCGAACTGGATACCCGGYGGCCAAGGCACGGGAAGCGAATGGGTCCTACCAAGATGACCAACCGCCTGGAAACGTTGGAGGACTGGGCGGCCGGTTTGCTCGGGCAACTTGAGCCGGCATCGCGAAACAAGCTGGCGCGCAGCCTCGGCCAGGCACTTCGCCGCAGCCAGCAGCAACGAATCATTGCCCAGCACAACCCGGACGGCAGCAAATACGCGCCACGCAAACAGCGCAATCTGCGTGGTAAACAGGGACGGGTGAAACGAAAGGTGCAGATGTTCCAGAAGCTGCGCACGGCTAGCTTTTTGAAGGTTCAGGGTGATGGCAACGCTATCAGCGTTGGTTTTACGGGACGTATCGCTCGCATCGCTCGGGTGCACCAATACGGATTGAAGGATCGCGCTACTAGGGGTGCGCCAGAAGTGAAGTACGAACAACGAGAGGTTCTCGGATTTACTGAGGCGGATCTGGATCTGATCCGTGATTCACTCCTAAAACACCTCGCCGCGTAAATGCAAAGGCATTTTCCACCAATATTCCGACGAACGGTAATGCCGATTGTTTTTGCATTATTACCGCAATGAGAAATATATTTCTCGCCGCTTTCCAAGGGGTAACGGGTCAAAAACCCAGCATTTACAGCATAAAAACAGACGTTCGCTCGTCCAAAAATACAAAAAAGTTGTTCGGGATCCGTATAATTAGTATACAGTCTCTACACCCGTATACGGTGTATACATCTCCTGAAGAGGGCTTTAAAATGGCTTCGCCTGTGTTGTCATTCCGTGTCGAAGACGTATTGGTTGAAAAGCTTGATCGGCTGTCCGAAGCAACTGATAGAGATCGCCAATACCACCTCAAACGTGCCCTGGCCCGTTACGTTGAATCCGAGTCATGGCATATCAATGCAATTGCCGAAGGTGTCGCAGATGCTGAGGCAGGCAACCTGACAGATCTGAAAGCCGTTAAGGCTAAGTGGGTGAATCGTGGCAAAAATCGTGCTGACGGACAAAGCGGACAGTGATTTAGAATCTATTCACGAATATTACGAAGCACGGTTAGGGGGCATATCCGCAGACGCGGTGATCGCTCAAATTTTCGAAGCGCTTGAGCAACTGGAAACATTTACCGGCTTGGGCAGACCCTCTTCGGTACCAGATATCCGGGAGTTGGTGCTGTCCAAGTTCCCCTTCATCGCCCCATATCGCCTCGCTCACGGCGAAATTCAAATTCTCCGCATCCTCCATCAGCGTACAGAGCGGTCAGAAGACTGGTAAACGCAAACGCGTCAGTCCATTGGACTCAACCGTTTCACAGACGGTTCGTAGCTCATCAAGACTTGTAGGCTTTTTTGGTACAACCCTTTAAAGCTGCACTCACATACGCGTGGCGCCACCATCGGCGCCATGAACGACTTAGCCACCCTCGCCCGCCTGATTGAAAACCTCATCCGCCTCGGCACCATCGCTGCCGTCCAGATGAAGCCCCCGCGTGTGCAGGTCAAAACCGGATCGCTGACCACCGGCTGGTTGCCATGGATTGCCCCGAGAGCCGGCGCCGACCGCGAGTGGAATCCGCCCACCATCGAAGAGCAAGTCATCCTGTTCAGCCCTTCCGGCCAGCTCGGTAGCGGCATCGTCCTAACCGGCCTGTTCAGCGACCACATCCCGGCCAACGGCGACCGCGAAGGCCTGCAACGCCGCACCTACCGCGACGGCACGGTGATCGAGTACGACAGCGTCGCTCACCACCTTAACGCAACGCTGACCGAAGGCGGCACCACCAACCTGATCAGCACCAGCGGCATCCACATTGTCGGCCCGATCACCCATGAGGGCGACTACACCCAGACCGGCAACCAGAAAATCACCGGTAAGGTCACCGTATCGGAGGACGTGATCGCGGCAGACATCAGCCTGGTCAATCACCCGCACGGCGGCGTGATGACAGGCGGTGGCAAGACGGGGAAACCGGAATGAACCGAGAAACCGGCGCCGCGATCAACACCGTCGAGCATATCGTCCAGTCGACCACCGACATCCTGACCACTCGCCTTGGTACCCGCGTGATGCGTCGGGAGTACGGCAGCTTACTGCCGGAGCTGGTCGATCATCCGTTCAATGACGTCACTCGTCTGCGCGTCTATGCCGCCACCGTCACGGCCCTGATGCGCTGGGAACCCCGGATTACCCTCAGCCGTGTGCAACTCAGGGGGGCTACGTTGCAAGGCCAGACGGTGATGGACATCGAATGCAGCCGAGTCGACACCAACGAGGCGCTAAATCTCAGTGTCCCATTGCAGCTTGGGGCCAGCGTATGAGCACCTTTGCCGCCATCGACCTGGCTCAGTTGCCGGCCCCGCAGATCGTCGAGCAGATCGATTTCGAGCAGATCCTTGCCGAGCGCAAGGCCTACGCTATCAGCCTCTGGCCAGCCGAAGAACAGGCCGAAATCGCTGCGCGCCTTGCGCTCGAATCGGAACCGCTGACCAAGCTGCTCGAGGAGAACGCCTACCGCGAGACCGTCTGGCGTCAGCGTGTTAATGAAGCGTCCGTTGCCAACATGCTGGCCCTGGCCAAAGGCACTGACCTCGAAAACATCGCAGCGAATTACAACGTCGCACGTCTGATCGTTCAGGAAGCCAAGCCATCCGCAATACCGCCAATCGCTCGGGTGATGGAGAGTGACGACAGCCTACGCGAGCGTGCACAAATGGCCTGGGAAGGTCTGAGCACCGCAGGTTCTCGCAACAGTTACATCTTTCATGCCCGCTCGGCAGATGGCCAAGTGGCTGACGCAACCGCCGAAAGCCCTGCACCCGCCGCGGTGGTGGTGATCGTGCAATCGCTGCTCGGCGACGGTACTGCCTCCCCTGCGCTACTGGCCACGGTCAAGACGTATCTGAGTGACGATGATCGCCGCCCGGTCGCTGATCGACTGACCGTTCAGGGCGCCGACATCATCAACTACCAGGTGATAGCCAAGCTCTACATGCTGAGCAATGGTCCCGAGAGCGAGCTTGCTCTTGCCGCGGCGAAGACCAGCCTGCTGAAGTTCGTGAGCCAGCGACGTCGCCTCGGGCTTGAAGTGTCCGAATCCATCTTGCACGCCTCACTGCACGTTGAAGGCGTGCGCAAAGTCGTGCTGCAAGATTGGCGGGACATCGTTGCCAGCCCCTACCAAGCCCCCTTTTGCACGGACATTGACTTGTCCCTGGGGGTTGAATGATGACCGCTCAAGCCCTGCTCCCGCGCAACGTTACCCCGCTTGAGCGCCAGGCCGCCCAAGCCTTGGCAGACATCCAGCGCGTGCCGATTCCTTTGCGCCAGCTGTACAACCCGGACCTGTGCCCGCCGCACCTGCTGCCCTACCTGGCATGGGCTTTCTCGGTTGATCGCTGGGACCCTCGATGGTCCGACGCAGCCAAGCGCACCGCTATCCGCGCGTCGTTCTACATCCATGCGCGCAAAGGCACCCTCGGTGCACTGCGCCGCGTGGTCGAGCCTCTGGGCTACTTGATCGAGGTGGAGGAATGGTGGCAGACCGTGCCCGAGCGTGAGCCGGGCACCTTTGCGCTGAAGGTCGAGGTTCTGGATACCGGTATCACCGAAGAAATGTACCAGGAGCTGACCCGGCTCATTGATGACGCCAAGCCGGTCAGCCGGCACATGACCCGCCTCGCCTTTGGCTTGGAAACCACCGCCGCCCTCTGGTTCGGTGCCTGCGTTCTCGAGGGCGAGGTCACCACGATCTACCCGTTGCACGTCACGTTGCTGGAGCTCACCTGCACGGCTCGGGACGCGGCGAGTGTCGCAGTCACCGCCGAAATGACCACGCTTTATCCGCTTCAACCCACGTTGCTGGAACAGCATGCCTATCCCGCCAGAGAGGCGGTTGGCGTTGATTCTGGCGAGCAAACGACTATCCACCCCCTGCACGTCACAGCCCTGGAACAACAGGCCGAACCGGCCTATCAGTCCATCGCCGCGGACGCGGGTGAATTGACCACTATCTACCCGTTGGAGGCGTGATGGCAGCGCAAGAGTTCTATACGATTTTGACCAAGGCCGGCATTCAATATGAAGCCGACTGCAAGGCCACCGGTAAGCCAATCAAGCTTGTCAAAATGAGCGTCGGTGATGGTAACGGCGCCACCTATAACCCTGTAGATACGCAAGTCGCCTTGAAGCGTACGGTCTGGGAAG
>NZ_JBFTMK010000295.1:0-6876 GCF_056396965.1 Pseudomonas sp. 05N434 | reverse complement strand
CCTTCGACCTCGGTGATGCCAGCAACCAGAGCTGGGCCGTGGCCGCCGGCGATGACAACAGCCTGCTTAACGAAATCAACACCTACCTCGACAAAGTAAAGCAAAACGGCACCCTGCAACGCCTCAAAGACCGCTACTACGGGCATGTCGACGTACTCGGCTATATGGGCGCCACCACCTTCGCCCAGCACTTGCAGCAACGACTGCCCAAATACGAACAGCACTTCAAGGCGTCCGCCAAGAAAGAAAAAGTCGACTGGCGCCTGCTGGCGGCGATCGGTTATCAGGAATCGCTGTGGCAAGCGGCGGTCACGTCCAAGACCGGCGTGCGCGGATTGATGATGCTGACCCAGAACACGGCGCAAGCCATGGGCGTTTCCAATCGCCTAGACCCCAAGCAGAGCATCATGGGCGGCGCGAAATACCTGGTCTACATGAAGGATCAACTGGACGAGTCGATCCAGGAGCCGGATCGTACGTGGTTCGCGCTGGCCGCCTACAACGTGGGCAGCGGTCACCTGGATGACGCGCGCAAACTGGCGGCCAAGGAAGGGTTGAATCCGGACAAATGGCTGGACGTGAAGAAAATACTGCCCCGCCTTTACGCATGGGCCACCAGCGCATGGCCGATGTTCAGTTCGTTGATGCCCTTGATTGCCGCAACAGCCTCGACGTTGTGATAGTGCAAACCGTGGCCGGCGTTGACGATCAGGCCTTGGGCCAGACCGAATGCCACGCCATCGGCCACACGCTTGAGCTCTTCAGCAACTTCGGTTGGCGTCTCGGCGTCCGCGTAAYGCCCGGTGTGCAATTCAATGGCCGGCGCGCCGACACGGCGGGACGCCTCAATCTGCCGCTCGTCAGCGTCGATGAACAGCGACACTTCGCAGCCAATCTTCGCCAGGCGATCCACCGCCGCCTTGATCCGCGCTTCCTGCCCCGCTACGTCCAGACCGCCTTCAGTGGTCAGTTCCTGACGGGTTTCCGGCACCAGGCAAACGTGCRCCGGGCGGATACGCTCGGCGAACGCCATCATTTCTTCGGTGACGCCCATTTCGAAATTCATGCGGGTTTGCAGCACGTCCTTGAGCAGCAGGACATCGCGCTCCTGAATGTGCCGGCGGTCTTCACGCAGGTGCACGGTGATGCCGTCAGCGCCCGCCTCTTCCGCGTCCAGCGCTGCCTTGACCGGATCCGGGTAACGAGTACCCCGGGCCTGACGCAGGGTGGCAACGTGGTCGATGTTCACGCCAAGAAGAATGCGATTGCTGGTGGTCACGGAAGCGCTCCTGAAGAAGGGGGAAGTTCGGTGCACAGCATACGGGGAGACTACGGCTTTCGAAACAACTCACGACTAACCAATGGACGCCCACCCAAGTGAACGGCCAACGCCTGACGCATCAAGCGCTTGGCGGCGGACAGCGCACCGGGCGCGGACCAGTCGGCATCGGCCATGGCCAGCAGTTCGGTACCGTTGAACAGGCCTGGTTGCAACAAGTAAACCCGCTCAAGACCCGCATCCACCTGCAAGCGGTAGAGACCGTCCGGCGCAATGGGGTCGCCATGGATGTCGGTATTCAGCGCGAAGCCATAACCGAGATCATCGAGCAGTCGCCATTCGAAGGAGCGCAGCAATGGTTCCAGTGGTCGACCTTCGGCCAGGGCAAGCAAGGTCGCGGCGTAGTGATCGAAAACCGCGGGATGAGGATCTTCGGCGGGCAGCAAGCGGATCAGCAATTCGTTGAGGTAGAGACCACTGAACAGCGCTTCGCCATTGAGCCAGGTGGAAACGCCGGCGCTTTCCATGCGGCCGACATTCTTCAGTTCGCCCCGGCCACGGAACTCGACTTCCAGCGGCACGAACGGCCGCGCCAACGTCCCGGCCTTGCCCCGCGCACTGCGCAACACCGCCCGCAGCCGACCTTGCGGCGTGAGGAAATCCACCARCGCRCTGCTTTCGCGGTAGGCGCGGGAATGGAGCACGTAGGCGGGTTGGCCGATGGGCGGGCTGGATGACATCAGTTTCCGAATCTCTGGAGATCCACTGTGGCGAGGGAGCTTGTCGGAACGCCGCACCGTCCCGCTGGACTGCGAAGCGGCCCCAAAACCATGCACCTCAGTGTTTCAGGTAAAACCGCGATGCCAGGATTTACAACTGCTTCGCCCGGGCGCGGATCGGCCGAACGGGAGCAAGCTCCCTCGCCACAAAAGCTCGCTCCTACAATTGAATCGATGTGCTGCTGGACGATTTACAGGTCGCCGTAACCCAGCGAACGCAAGGCGCGCTCGTCGTCAGACCAGCCACCTTTCACCTTGACCCACAGATTGAGCATGATCTTGGAGTCGAACAGCAGCTCCATGTCCTTGCGCGCTTCGGTGCCGATGCGCTTGATGCGCTCGCCCTTGTCGCCAATGATGATTTTCTTCTGACCGTCACGTTCAACGAGGATCAAAGCGTGAATGTGCAGGGTTTTGCCCTGCTGCTTGAACTCTTCGATTTCCACGGTGATCTGGTACGGCAGCTCGGCGCCCATCTGACGCATGATTTTTTCGCGTACCAGTTCCGCCGCAAGGAAGCGGCTGCTGCGGTCGGTGATCTGRTCTTCCGGGAAGAAGTGATCGTTTTCCGGCAGGTGMTCGGCGATCACYCGCTCCAGCGYGTCRAGRTTGTGCCCRTGCTGSGCYGARATCGGCATGATCTGCGCRTTCGGCAGCTGTTCCTGCAACCAGGTCAGGTGCGGCATCAGCTCGGATTTGTCTTCGATGCGGTCGGTCTTGTTCAGCGCCACGATCAGCGGACCGGTCACGTACTGAACGCGCTCGAGGACCATCTGGTCTTCGTCGGTCCACTTGGTACGGTCAACCACGAAGATCACCACGTCGACGTCTTTCAACGCCGCCGAAGCGGTCTTGTTCATGTAACGGTTCAGGGCCTTTTCGCCGCCCTTGTGCATACCCGGGGTGTCGACGTAGATCGCCTGAACGTCGCCTTCGGTCTTGATGCCCAGCATGTTGTGGCGGGTGGTCTGCGGCTTGCGTGAGGTGATCGCCAGTTTCTGACCCAGAATGTGGTTCAGCAGCGTGGACTTGCCCACGTTGGGACGGCCGACGATGGCAACATAGCCACAGCGAGTTGCGGTTGAATCAGTCATTGCCATTCTCCACACCCAGGGCAATCAGTGCTGCGGCGGCCGCTACCTGTTCGGCAATACGACGACTCACACCCTGACCTCGGCTTTTTTCATTCAGTAAGATGATTTCACATTCGACGAAGAACGTCCGGCAATGCGGCTCACCCTGGATATCCACCACTTCGTAACGCGGCAGCTCACAACCACGGGACTGCAGGAATTCCTGCAGGCGGGTTTTCGGATCTTTGTTGGTGTCGACCAGCGTCAGGCCTTCGAACTCTCCGGCCAGCCAGGCCAGCACGCGTTCGCGCGCCACCTCCATGCCGGCGWCCAGGTAGATCGCACCGATCAGCGCTTCGAGGGCATCGGCCAGAATCGACTCGCGACGGAAACCGCCGCTTTTCAATTCGCCGGAGCCCAGGCGCAGGTATTCACCCAGGTCGAAACCACGAGYCAGTACGGCCAGGGTCTCACCTTTCACCAGGCGTGCGCGCAAACGCGACAACTGGCCTTCACGGGCCAGCGGGAAGCGATCGAACAGCGCCTCGCCGGCGACGAAATTGAGGATGGCATCGCCGAGGAATTCCAGGCGTTCGTTGTTGCGCCCGGCAAAACTGCGGTGAGTCAGGGCCAGGACCATCAGTTCCTGATCCTTGAAGGTGTAACCGAGCTGACGCTCGAGACGGCTTAAGGAGACGCTCACGGTTTACCCACGCTGAGTTCGTGGTTGGATTCCACCGCCAGGGCCTTGATGCGGCGCAGGCTTGGGACAATTAACGCTGTGTTCAAAAATAACGTCCTGAATATCGTTGTTTTCATGCTCCTGTCGCCGATTGTGCCGACTCCAGAAATGCATTCGGCGCTGTGTTCAACAGCGCCGTGTGTGATTACTTGATCAGACCAACCCGCGAGAAATTCGGCAGGTGACCGAGTTTGGGTTCCGGCCAGCTCATCCAGACTGCGAAGGCCTTGCCGACGATATTCTTGTCGGGAACCATGCCCAGCAGATCCTTGGGAATGCTCGGATCATCCCAGTAGCGACTGTCGTTCGAGTTGTCGCGGTTGTCGCCCATCATGAAGTAGTGCCCGGCCGGCACGGTCCACGAATGGTCCGGCGTTGCGCGGTAGCGGCTCATTTCCTTGCGGATCAGGTGCTCGGCGGCGCCAAGTTTTTCCTTGTAGAGCTCAGCGCTACCCAACGTGCCCGGCTCGGAGCCGACCAGTTGTTCGGCAATCGACTCACCATTGACGAACAGACGCTTGTCGGCGGTGTAGCGAATCTGATCGCCCGGCAGGCCCACTACACGCTTGATGTAGTTGACGTTCGGGTCGCTCGGGTAGCGGAACACCATCACATCGCCGCGCTGCGGATCACCGACTTCGATGACTTTCTTGTCGATCACCGGCAAGCGGATCCCGTAAGAAAACTTGTTCACCAGAATGAAGTCACCGACATCCAGGGTTGGCTTCATCGAGCCGGAAGGAATCTGGAACGGTTCCACCAGGAACGAACGCAGCACCAGCACGATGAACAACACCGGGAAGAACGACTTGCCGTATTCGACCAGCAGCGGCTCTTTGTTCAGTTTCTCGATCACTACCATGTCAGCCTGGCTGACGCTCCCCTGATAGGAGTTGATGGCAGCCCGGCGCCGTGGCGCCAGGAACAGCAGATCGAGCAACGCCAACAGGCCGCAGACGAACACGGCGATGACCAGCAACAGCGGGAAATTTAGTGACATAGGACCTAACTATCCAACCTGAGCACGGCAAGGAAGGCTTCTTGTGGAATTTCCACGTTACCGACCTGCTTCATGCGTTTTTTACCGGCCTTTTGCTTTTCCAGCAGCTTTTTCTTACGGCTGACGTCACCACCGTAGCATTTGGCCAATACGTTCTTTCTGAGTGCCTTGACGGTTGTACGCGCCACAATCTGACCGCCAATGGCGGCCTGGATTGCCACGTCGAACATCTGCCGCGGAATCAGGTCTTTCATCTTCTCGGTCAACTGGCGACCTTTGTAGTGCGAGTTGTCACGGTGCACGATCAGCGCCAGAGCGTCGACCTTGTCGCCGTTGATCAGCACGTCCAGTTTCACCAGGCTGGCCGATTGGTAACGATCGAAATGGTAGTCCAGAGAAGCATAGCCGCGACTGGTGGATTTCAAACGATCAAAGAAGTCCAGCACCACTTCGTTCATCGGCAGGTCGTAGGTCACTTGTACCTGGGAGCCGAGGAACAGCATATCGACCTGTACGCCACGTTTTTCGATACACAGGGTAATGACGTTACCCAAGTGCTCTTGCGGCACAAGAATATTGGCGCGCACGATTGGCTCGCGCATGTCTTCGATGGCAGACAGGTCTGGCAGCTTGGACGGGTTATCGACGTAGATCGTCTCGCCGGTCTTGAGCAGCAGCTCGAAGATTACCGTCGGCGCCGTGGTAATCAGGTCCAGGTTGTATTCGCGCTCCAGGCGCTCCTGGATGATTTCCATGTGCAGCATGCCGAGGAAGCCGCAACGGAAGCCGAAACCCAGTGCGTCTGAGCTTTCCGGTGTGTACTGCAAGGACGAATCGTTGAGGGTGAGCTTTTGCAGCGCCTCGCGGAAGTCTTCGAAGTCGTCGGAGCTGACCGGGAACAGGCCGGCGTACACCTGCGGCTGAATGCGTTTGAAGCCTGGCAGCACATCGACGTCCGGCGTCGAGCTCAAGGTCAGGGTATCGCCCACTGGCGCACCGTGAATGTCCTTGATGCTGGCGATGATGAAGCCTACTTCACCGGCCTTCAGGTCGACGGTAGGGGTGTGCTTCGGGTTGAATACACCGACGCTGTCCACCAGGTGGATCTTGCCGGTGGACTTGACCAGAATCTTGTCGCCCTTCTTCACCCGACCGTGGCGCACACGAACCAGGGAAACAACGCCAAGGTAGTTGTCGAACCAGGAGTCGATGATCAACGCTTGCAACGGATCTTCGATGTTGCCGGTCGGCGCGGGAATGGTGTGAACCAGACGCTCGAGCACTTCATCGACGCCCAGGCCGGTCTTGGCACTGCACTCGACCGCGTCGGTGGCATCGATGCCGATGATTTTTTCGATTTCTTCCTTGACGCGCTCCGGATCGGCCTGTGGCAGGTCGATCTTGTTCAGCACCGGCATGACTTCCAGGCCCTGTTCGATCGCCGTGTAGCAGTTGGCAACCGACTGCGCCTCGACGCCCTGACCGGCATCGACCACCAGCAACGCACCTTCACAAGCCGCCAGCGACCGGCTGACTTCATAGGTGAAGTCGACGTGGCCCGGGGTATCAATGAAGTTCAGCTGGTAGTTAATGCCATCGCGGGCTTTGTAATACAGGGTGACGCTGTGGGCCTTGATGGTGATCCCGCGTTCACGTTCCAGGTCCATGGAATCCAGCACCTGGGCTTCCATTTCGCGCTCGGCAAGGCCGCCGCACATCTGGATGAAGCGATCGGCCAGCGTCGACTTGCCATGGTCAATGTGGGCGATGATGGAGAAATTGCGGATATGACTCAAATCACTCACGGATCAACACTCAAAAAGGCTGCAGGCATAGCCCGCCGAAAAATAGCCGGGAATTGTACCTGATCCACGGCGCAAGCGTCACGTTTGCAGGTCAGACGGCGCCTACAAAAACGCCCCGGTCTTGCGACAGGGGCGTTTTTGGCGACTTTTGTAGGAGCCGGCTTGCTGGCGATGGGGACGCCGCGGTGGGTCTGGATG
>NZ_JBFTMK010000294.1:0-6299 GCF_056396965.1 Pseudomonas sp. 05N434 | reverse complement strand
CGCTGACCCAGTCGCACACCGTAACCGGTGATCACCTTGGCCTTTTCCAACCGGGCCAGGCGCGAAGTAACGGTGGTCCGGGCGATGCCCAGTTGCCGGGCAAGCATGGCCACACTTTCACGGGCATTGATCTGCAAGGCGGCGATCAATTGGCGGTCGATTTCGTCGAGAACGGGCGGGCGAGTGTCAGGCAAAGGGGTATCTCCAGCGGTACAGAGCAATGGGCAGGCATATTACAGGCAGTCCATGCCCTCAACGGGTTAATTGGATGGACACAAATTGTCACTCGTAGTCGAATGCGCAACCAGGGGCTGTGAAGCGAGGGGATCGAAATGAAGAGCATGCCTGCGGCTCTGCGCGACTATGCACTGCAGATTGCCAATCACGAAATGGGGCATTACGTCGTAGCCCGAGCCCTGGGTTTTGAAACGGGTGATGTGACCCTGAAAGTGACCATGGGCCTGACGCATCATGGCGGGGCCTCCATTACCTTGACGCGGTCCATTTCGTCGCTCGAAGCCATGAAGGAACATTTGGAAGCCCGGATAATGGTCCTCTTCGCTGGCGCCATGGCGCAGACCTTGCCTGCAAAGCACTCGCCCGAGAAACGCGTCGATAAGTCGAAAGCGGCAGCCATCCTGAAAGGAGAGTTTGGAGCGGAGCAGGATCACGCAAAAATAAGAGAGTTGCGGTACTTGCTTCGAAATATCGCCTATCCCGATACGGACCCAGCGTCGTCTGATCGCATCATTGCTGAGCTGACAGACATTAATGATCGCTTGTGGTTGCGCACTCAAGAAATCGTCGAGGTGTTGGCCGATACGATTACTGGATTGGCGGGGCTTTTGGTGGAGCGCATGGTCATTGTGGAGCAGTGGGGGCGGCCGGCGGATACGTATGAGGTTGTGTTGACGGGGGAAGTGCTTGAGCGGTTGCAGCCGGTGCAGGCGATCCCTTCATTGGGTGTTTGGACGTAAGCTGATTGGCAGCGACGTCCGGAGAGTATCCCGTCGAAAAAAAGCCCAACAAGGCGGAAAAGTGCCCAAATGCGCCCATTACGCAATTCTCGGAGTTTGCCTACAACCTTGGCGGACGTCATCCGATAACCCGCCGTCCGCGCAAAATATAACCTAGACGACAGGCAGGAAAAATGACGCACGACCCGCCTCGGAGCCGCGCACAAGGCGCGATCTGATCCCGACAGGAAGACGCTGTATGTCCTTACCTCCCACGACTCAAGCCAGCATTGAACAGTTGCACCGAGACGTGGCTGCTTTGGCTGAAGACATGCGTAGCCCGGCCCCCACCGCGACCCGAGCGATACTACTGCCGTTCGGGCTCGGCGCCGCGCTGGCCCAGGTGACCTTTCATGTGCGCTAGATCCGTGCTGTCTAGGATCAGAATTAGGCCGCGCCCGCAGAGTTGGCAAGGCTGGTCAATGTGGCATTACACATTTCCGACGCACCTGGCCTGCGTTACAGCCGCCACCGATCATTTAGCAGTGATTTTGGCGGCATCTAACCAACGTTAGGAGTTACCAGTATGTTCAAAGTAACCCCCAATCCACCGGCAAGGTCCAACGCTAAGATCATCGATCAACGCGCTGTTGATCGACTGTTGTCCCATATGATTTTGGGTCAGAGACGGCACCGAGAAATCGTGCCAGGGCTTCAGTCCCCCTCCGTGAACCGCCGCCGCGTCAGGAAAAGCACCACGCCCAGCGGCACGGCCAGCAGTGCTAGCAGTTCCAGGTCAAAGCCCAGCACCTGCTGCTCACCAACCTTGAAGATGCTGACCAAGCCCGTTGCCAGCAGCGTCAAACCCAGCCACTTGCGCAACGGGTACGGTTTCAGAAACTGAACGAGGATCGCGCCCAGCACCAGAAGGACGATAGTTTGCATGATGTAGGGCATGTGCAGTTCCTCAGACCTTGATGACCAGCGTCACGACAGAGCGCTGTGGGCCAATCCCGCCATGGACCTCTCCCTCGATGCTGACCAGCACGTCACCTGCATGCAGGTTCGGCAGGGCCCCTTTGAGGTACCAGTTGACACCTGTCGTCACGACTGCACCTGAAGCCCAGCCAATGAGCGGCCCGCCCAACGCACCTACCTTCCCTGCAACGCCACCTGAGGCCGCAGCAATTCCCTTGGCGACGTTGCCGCGCATAGTGCTGATAGCATCGGCCTGCTGCCGGGTGAGGGGATTGGAAATGCAGACTGTCAGCAGGCATGGCAGGTTTCGAGCCTGCATTCGGTCGTACATATCGACGACTATGCTGTTGACTTGGTAATGGGCGCGTTTTGCTTCGCCAAAGTGCAGCTCGCGCAGGCGACCTCGGTCGCTTTCCATGAGGGTGATTTGAGACAGATTGAAGACGATCCCTTCCTCGGACCTGTACTGCGTGGTCTTCTCGAACTTCATGCGCGTATCCATTCGTGCAAAAAGACGATGATTTTCTACAAGCGGTGACTAAGATGCAAACCGTCTTTGATGTGAGGCCCCCAGGGAATTTGACGTCTGCACGGGTCTCATCGCCAGCTACCGCACCCCCGCAAGGTCAGTTTTCGGTCAGCGGCAACAGCGACGGCTCATTCGGCGTCCGAAAGTGTGCTGTGGGACCTGAAGCAAGAGAACAATAGCTTCGACCTGGATTCGGCTTACGATCAGTATGATCGTGCTCGGGAGATGTCAGCTGCGTTGGAGCTGGGCACTATGCTGGGACGGTACTCCTTCGCGGTGCCGGATGAGGTTGCACGCGGTGAGTTGCGGCTGTTGCGCAATCCAGAGGATGACCTGTAGGCCAAGGCACCTCCTTGAAGCGCCTTGGCGGCTGGCGAACCAGCACTGTACCTGAATTGTACCCTTGGACCCTGGGACTGTATCTGTGGTGGACCAGCCAGAAACGCGAAAGCCGCGCAATGCGCGGCTTTGGAGTTGGTGGGCCCACACGGACTTGAACCGTGGACCAAAGGATTATGAGTCCTCTGCTCTAACCAACTGAGCTATAGGCCCTCAGTAGGCCGCGGATTATAGCGATGGTTTCTCGGCTGTGCTATCCGAAAAATCCGATACGGCTATACGAAGAAACGTCGCGGCGAATTCGTCGGGGGAAAGTGGCAGGCTGACGATGTAGCCCTGGATCTGTTCGCAGCCTTCGGCGGTGAGGAATTGTTGCTGGGCGTGGGTTTCGACGCCTTCGGCGATGACGGTGAATTGCATGCTGCGGCCCAGGGCGATGATTGCGCGGACAATCGCCGCGTCGTGCGGGTCGTCCGGCAAGCCGCGGACGAAGGACTGGTCGATCTTGAGGATGTCCAGCGGCAGGCGTTTGAGGTAGCTCAGGGACGAATAACCGGTGCCGAAATCGTCGATCGCCAGCTGCACGCCCAGGCGTTTGAGTTGGTGCAGGACCGTCAGCGCTTCTTCGGCCTGGCTCATGATGAAGTTTTCGGTAATCTCCAGTTGCAGAAAATCAGGTTTGAGGCGGTTGTCCTTGAGCAATTGCTCGATCCGGCCGAGCAGGTTCGGCTGGCGTAATTGAGCGCCCGCCAGGTTGACCGAGAGTGGGCCGAGGCACTCATAGACCTGATTCCACTCGTACATCTGCTGGCAGGCAGTCTCCAATACCCAATCACCGATTTGCAGGATCATGCCGTTTTCTTCGGCCAGGGGAATGAAGTGCTCGGGGGGCACATCGCCAAAGGTTGGGTGATGCCAGCGAATCAGCGCTTCGGCACCGACCAGCCGATGATCCTTGAGGCTGATTTTGGGTTGGTAGTACAAAAACAGCTMATTGCGCTCGATGGCGCGTCGCAGTTCATGCTCCAGTGCCACGCGTTCGCTGGCMTGGGCGGTGAGGTCGCGGGTGTAGCTTTCAACCCGGTTACGGCCCTTGGCCTTGGAGCGATACATCGCGGCATCGGCGTTCTTGACCAGCGTGGCAACGTCGCAGCCGTCCTTGGGATACAGGCTGGTGCCGATGCTGGCGCTGATGAAAAACTCGTGCTCGCCGGCCTGGAAAGGGGCGCTGAAGCAATTGAGCAGCTTGGTGGCAATGTTGTCGGCATCGCTGGCCTGTTGCAGGCCGGGGAGCAGGATGATGAATTCGTCGCCACCCAGCCGCGCCACGGTATCGATATCGCGCAACTGCTCCTTGAGGCGTACGGCGATGCCTTTGAGCAGCAGGTCGCCGACCGGGTGACCGAGGCTGTCGTTGATGTGTTTGAAACGGTCCAGGTCCAGGAATAGCACGGCGCCTTGGCCACCGTTTTCCTGCTGGTTGTTCAGCGCGGTCAGCAGGCGGCTTTCGAACAATGTGCGATTCGGCAGGCCGGTCAGCGGATCGTGGTGCGCCTGGTAGTCGAGTTTGGCTTGCGCATGCTTGAGGCTGGAAATGTCCGCGAACACCGCGACAAAGTGGGTGATGAGTTTGTCCCGGTTGCGCACGGCGCTGATGGTCAGCCAGCTCGGGTAGAGCTCGCCGTTCTTGCGCCGGTTGGAAATCTCGCCTTGCCAATGACCTTCGGCGGTCAGTTGATGCCACATCGCAGCATAGAAGGCGCTGTCGTGCAGGCCCGAGGCGAGCAGGCGAGGGGTGTGGCCCAGTGCTTCGGTCTCGCTGTAGCCGGTGATTTCGGTGAATGCCCGATTGACCGCGCTGATGTGCTGTTGGGTGTCGGTGATCAAGACGCCCTCGGCGGTGCTTTCGAACACGGTGGCGGCCTGTTGCAGTTTTTCCTGCATCAGGTGTCGCTCGGTAATGTCCCGGGCGATGGTCAGCATGCAGTCTTCATCGCCGATGGGCAGTGGCCGGCTTGAAACTTCGCAGAGCCGGATCTGCCCGTCCTTGCGGCGGATGTGGCAACTGAAATCGCGGACGAAACCATCCCGGTGCAGCAATTCGAGCATCTGTTTGCGCTCGTTGAGATTGACCCAGATCCCCAGGTCCAGCGCCGACCGATCTACCGACATCGCACTGTTGAACCCGGTTATACGGCTGAAACCTTCGTTGACCTCCAGCAGCAAGCCGTCGCTCTGCCGGGACAGCAGCAAGCCGTCGGGGGAGGCGTGGAAGGCCTTGGCGAATTTCTCTTCGGAGGTTTGCAGCTGTTGCTGGGTTTCCTTGAGCTGACTGATGTCTCGTACGACGACCACCAGGGCCGGGGTCGTGTCGAGGTCGAAAGGCTCGGCAGAGATCAGGCCGGTAAACACCTGGCCATTGTTGCGGCGAAAGGGCATCTCCAGGTTGCGGATACTGCCGGCCTGCAATCGCTGCAGCAAACCCGGTCCCACGCCAGGAACGCCCCAGATGTTCAGGTCGGTGGCCGTCTGGCCTATGACGTCTTCGGCCTTGAGGCCGATCTGTTCCTCGAACGCTTCGTTGACTTCCAGCAGGCAGCCATCGGAAAGCCGTGCGATCACCAGAATATCCGGGCATTGCTGGAACACTGAGGCGAACTTCTGTTCCGACAGGCGCAGCGCCTCTTCGGTGCGTTTGGCTTCGCTGATATCGATCATCAGCCCGCGCAGGACCGGTTCACGGCCATGTTCGATCAGGCTGACGATATCGCGGACCCACAGGCAACGGCCATCAGCGGTGATGACCCGGTAATCGACGCTGTGATCGCGCCCGGCCGCCACTTCACGGTCGCAGAACGCCTGGGCCCGAGTGAGGTCCGCGGGGTGGATGATGTTGCGCCAGAAGCCCGGAATCAGCCAATGGGACAGGGGATAACCGAGGAGGTCCTGGGCGTGGGGCGACACGTAACTGTAGGTGTAATCGCTGATCTGCGCTTCCCAGGCGATGGCTGAAAGACTCTCCACCAGCCCGCGGTAATGGTATTCGCTGCTGCGCAGCTCCTGTTCCAGGTCGACCCTGCGGGCAATTTCCGAACTCAGTCGGCGATTGATACGGATCACCACTGCCAGCACGATCATCAGTGCCAATAGTCCTGGCAGGCCGTAAATCAGCACGTCGGACCAGAAGGTCYGATGATCCAGGACGTTACCGACCCAATGTTCCTGGATGGCGCTGATTTCACTCGGGCTCATGTCTGCCAGGACTTTGTCCAGGATACTGACCAGCAGCTTATTGTTCGGGGGGACGGCCATCGCCAATTGATAGCGGTAGGGCGTCTCACCGCTGACGTAGAGCCCTTCGAGCTTGAGCTGGCGCAGGCTCCAGACACTGGAGGCGAGATCGCCCACGACCGCGTCCACTTCGTCGGTAGCCAGCGCTTGCAATGCCGAGCTGACATTGGGCATCGCCACCAGATTCAGGTCGGGATGTTGGGTGC
>NZ_JBFTMK010000293.1:0-6312 GCF_056396965.1 Pseudomonas sp. 05N434 | reverse complement strand
CCTCGACTTCGACGCGCTCGTTCAATTGCTCGAACAGATTTTCCTGCGCCATGGCACCTCGGCCGATGTCGCCAGAACCCTGGCCCTCAACTGCGCCAGCGCCGAACGTGACGGGGCTCACAGTCACGGCGTTTTCCGTATTCCCGGTTATGTGTCGACGTTGCAGAGTGGCTGGGTCAATGGCCAGGCCGTGCCGGTGGTCGAGGACGTGGCCTCGGGTTTTGTCCGGGTTGACGCCGGCAATGGATTTGCCCAACCGGCCCTCGCGGCGGCGCGGCCCTTGCTGGTGGAAAAAGCCCGCAGTGCCGGCATTGCGGTGTTGGCGATCCGCAATTCCCATCACTTCGCCGCCTTGTGGCCGGACGTCGAGCCGTTTGCCGATGAAGGGTTGGTGGCGCTGAGCGTGGTCAACAGCATGACCTGCGTGGTACCGCACGGGGCCGATCGTCCGCTGTTCGGGACCAACCCGATTGCCTTCGCCGCGCCCAGGGCCGGCGGTGCGCCGATTGTCTTCGACTTGGCGACCAGCGCCATCGCCCATGGCGATGTGCAGATCGCCGCGCGTAAAGGCGAACGCTTGCCAGCGGGCATGGGTGTGGACAGCCTCGGCCAGCCGACTCAGGACCCGAAAGCCATTCTCGAAGGTGGCGCGCTGCTGCCGTTTGGCGGGCACAAGGGCTCGGCGCTGTCGATGATGGTGGAGTTGTTGGCGGCGGCGTTGACTGGTGGCAACTTTTCTTTCGAGTTCGACTGGTCGAACCATCCGGGGGCCAAAACCCCCTGGACCGGGCAACTGCTGATCGTGATCGATCCGAGCAAATCGGCGGGGCAGAATTTTGCCGAACGCAGCCAGGAACTGGTCCGGCAGATGCATGGTGTGGGGCTCAAGCGTTTACCGGGGGATCGGCGTCACCTGCAACGCGCCAAAGCCAATGTTGAAGGCATTGCGCTCGATCCACAGACGCTGGCGAATCTGCGGGAACTGGCCGGGTCCTGAGCCCGTTCCCACAGATCAATGGTTCAACGCCGACCCAACAACAGACCAACCACCAGGCCGAAACCCGCAGAGATGGCCACGGTTTGCCATGGATGGCCGCCAATGTAGGTTTCGGTGGCGTCGACCGCGGGTTGGGTCCGGTCACGAACACTGGATAACGAGCTTCGGGCCTGCTGGAGTTTCTGGGCGATTTGCCCGCGAAGGGTGTCCGCTTCTTCTCCGACCAGTGAGGCACTGCTTTTCAGCAGTTTTTCCGACTCTTCGATCAGGGCCTGAAGTTCGCTGAAGACCTGATCCTTGATTTGATCATCGGCGACTTGATCGACGGTTTTGCGAGCCATTTGGTGTACTCCTTACAGTGAATGGACAGTGAGCAATGGAGTCTGCCGCCGTGGCAAAAGTTGCAGCCATTTTGCGCGGTGACTCACCCCTGACGAAAAATCCAGCGCAGGACATTTCTTCCTACAGTGTAAGATGTCGCCTATTTTACGCAGCAGGTAATTCCCCATGAGCTTCAATCTGGCCGACAAACCCCTCGCCGAGCGCGCGGCGCTTGAAGATGAAAAATCCCGTCTGTTCGAACTCTGGCAAAACAACCTGGGCAAAGCCAAGGGCGAAGCCGCTCGGTTGTTCGGTGAGCGCGCCAAGCGCAAAGGCAAATGGGCCGAGTGGGTACGCGCCGAACTCGACGGCATGTCGCCGCCGGAATTCGCGAACATGGTGCGCAGTGAAGTCAATCGCTTGATGGCCGCTAAATAAACGCCCCGGAAAAAATCGCGGCAATCGCTTCACGCACTTTCAACACCACCGGATCGAGCTGCGTACTGGTGCGCCAGCCCAGTTCGATCGGGTAACGCGGCAGCGCCAGAGGGCAGGGCAGCAACGCCAGTCCACTGAGGGCGGCGATACTTTGCGCCGCATGGGCCGGAATGGTCGCCACCGCCTGACTGCCCTTGAGCAGATACGGCAACGCGGCAAAGTGGGTGGTCGACGCGCATACCCGTCGACTCAATCCCAACGCGGCGAGGCCTTCATCGGTAATCCCGATAAAACCGCCCGAGGACACCAGAATGTGCTCGCGGGCGACGAACTCATCAAGGCTGAGACTCTGTTGTCCTTCGGCCAGGCTGAGGGGATCCACCAGGCACAGATAACCCCCTTCACCCAGTACTTGGCGGCTGAGCAAACGCTCGGCAAACCCGCCTGCGGTGATCGCCAGATCGATGCTGCGTTCCATCAAGGCCCGGGCGACGATCTGGCTATGGGTCTGGCGAAAGATCAGCCGCAGTTTCGGCGCTCGGTGAGCGATTTCCTCGATCAATCGTCGCCCGTAGGCGATTTCGAAATCATCCGACAAACCCACGGTTACCGAGCGCCCGTCGTAATGATGGGCCGCAGGATCGACCATCGCCAGGCTTTGCCGGCATTTGTTCAGTGCATCACTGACCACCGGTTTCAACTGGTCGGCCTTGAGCGTCGGCGCAAGACCTCGGCCGGTGCGCACGAACAATTGATCGCCATACACCTCTCGCAACCGACGCAACGCCGCGCTGACCGCCGATTGCGTCACGCCAAGACGCAGCGCGGCGCGGCTGGCGCTGGACTCCTCATGCAGCGCTTCGAAGACTTTGAGCAAGTTGAGATCGACGGTGGCGATATTCATTTGGTTCATATCATTCAGCAGTGAGTCGGGCTTTATTCATGATCCTGTGGCGCCAGAGAATGAGCAACACTTCATTCCTGACGGAGCCACCATAATGCCCAAGTCAATCGTTGCTGCCCTGCAAATCGGCGCCTTGCCCGGCGGCAAGGCCGACACCCTCGATCAAATCCTCTCTTGGGAAACCGCCATTATCGAATCCGGCGCGGCGTTGGTGGTCATGCCCGAGGCGTTGCTCGGTGGCTACCCCAAAGGCGAGAGCTTCGGCACGCAACTCGGCTATCGACTGCCGGAAGGTCGTGAAGCGTTTGCCCGGTATTTCGCCAATGCCATCGACGTGCCTGGTACGGAGACCGACGCCTTGGCCGGGTTGTCGGCCCGCACCGGGGCCAACCTGGTGATCGGCGTGATCGAGCGCGCCGGCAGCACCTTGTACTGCACCGCGCTGTATTTCGACCCGCAGGCAGGGCTGGTTGCCAAGCACCGCAAATTGATGCCCACCGGCACCGAGCGACTGATCTGGGGTAAGGGCGATGGCTCGACCTTGCCGGTGATCGACAGCCAGGTCGGGCGGATTGGCGCGGTGGTGTGCTGGGAAAACATGATGCCGTTGCTGCGCACCGCGATGTATGCCAAGGGCGTGGAGGTCTGGTGCGCGCCGACTGTGGACGAGCGCGAGATGTGGCAGGTCAGCATGCGTCACATCGCCCATGAAGGACGCTGCTTTGTGGTCAGTGCCTGTCAGGTTCAGGACTCGCCACAAGCCTTGGGCGTGGACATCGCCAACTGGCCGGCGGAGCGCCCGTTGATTGCCGGCGGCAGCGTGATTGTCGGGCCGATGGGCGACATTCTCGCCGGGCCGCTGCGTGGCGAGGCGGGATTGCTGGCCGCCGAAATCGACACCGATGATCTGATCCGCGCCCGGTACGACTACGACGTGGTCGGGCACTATGCGCGCCCGGACGTGTTTGAGTTGACGGTGGATGAGCGAGCCAAACCGGGCGTGCGGTTCAACACATAATCCGTCGGGGGGTGTGATTGTCGTCTAGTCTCCAGGCGTTCATACCCCCGTCAACGGATGGACTCGCCATGAGTTTGTTACTAGGCCCGATTCTGCAGTTTCGTGGCATCAATAATAATGTCTACAACGTGTCTGCCCTGGTGGTTTCACCCTTGGGCGAGCCACCTCCCACGGTAAAAGTGCCCAAGGGTGTGACTGCCGACACACCCTTGGCCATCGCCGATATCCCGCTGCTCAACCCTAATTCCCGCGTCTGGCGCATCGATTTCAAGGCGGCGCAGGATCAGGCCGTTGCCACCAGTTACACGGTTTCCGTAGACGGTGCGCAGGCCAACTTCGTCGTTCCGGCCAAGGGCCAGTCGCCGCGCATTGCGTATGTGTCGTGCAACGGTTTCTCCGACCCCAAGGAGATGGAGAAGGTAGACCGGAACAACGAGCGTTGGGAGCACATGTGGGGTGCTCACCAGGGCGAGCCCTATCATCTGCTGTTGATGGGCGGCGATCAGGTTTACAGCGACGACATGCGCAGCAGTGTGCCGTCGATGAAAGCATGGTTCGCCAAACCCTTCGCCGACCGGCAAAAGGCTGCTTACACCAAGGTGATCGAAGCCGATCTGGACAAGTTTTTCACCAGGCTCTACCTGGAATGCTGGAAACAGCCCGAGATGGCCAAGGTGTTCGGCGCCATTCCGACGGTGATGATGTGGGATGACCATGACATCATCGATGGCTGGGGTTCCTACGATGAGATATTGCATTCAAGCCCGGTGTTCCAGGGGCTGTTTGCCACAGCCAAACGCTATTTCAGGATTTTCCAGCAGCAACTGATCCAGACGCATCCTCACCTCAAGCCGTCCGCTGATACCCATCCCTGCGCGATTCCCGGCACTGCTGATGGCTTTCACCTGGGGTTCACCGGCCTGGGCGAGTTGGCCTTGCTGGTTCCCGATCTACGCAGCGAACGCGCGCCGGACTTGACCACCCCGCAGGCCCAACAAACCCGGGTTATTTCCCCGGTCAGTTGGGATGCGATTTATGCCTGGCTGGACAAGGTCCCCGCGCACAAGCACCTGTTGCTGATGTCGAGTATTCCGGTGGGTTACCTTGATTTACAGGCGGCCGAAAAGGCGCTGGACGTGATGGTGGGGCAACAGGAGCTCGAGGACGATTTACGCGACCACTGGCGAAGCCTGCCGCACCGCAGTGAACGCAAGCGGTTGATCATGCGGCTGCTGGATTTCGCCAAAGCCCAATCATGCAAGGTCACGCTGGTGTCTGGCGACGTTCATGTGGCCGGGGCCTGTGTGATCGAATCGAAGTTGCCCCGGCATGGCAGCGATGGCGCGGGGAAAATCTACCAATTGATTTCCACCGGCGTCGTGCATCCTGCGCCGCCAGTGTTGGCGGTGCACTTTCTGGAGTCCATCGGTGCGAACCAGGAACAGATCGACTACGGCATCACCGGAACCATGTTGCCTGTTGGCGCGAGGGGGCGTTACCTGATCGCCGCTCGAAACTGGTTGGCGATCGAGCCGGATGAAGGCGGCAACGGCAAGACCCGACTGTGGGCCAACTGGCACGTAGAAGGTCTGAAGCATAGTGTGACGCAGGTGATCGACCCCGTTACATAGCGTTCTGCGGTTCACTTAAGCGATTTCAGCCGCGACGCATTCCTTGTAGCAGCTGCCGAGCTCGCGAGGCTGCGTTCGGCTGCGAAGCAGTCGGTAAATAAGACAATGCGGTGCATCAGATACACCACGGCAGCCGGACTCACGACTGCTTCGCAGCCGAACGCAGCCTCGCAGGCTCGACAGCTGCTACAGATCGCATTACGGCGTAAGTGAACAGAATTACGTTACTAGCGCGTTACCAGGTGCCAGAGATCGAGCCCGGCAGGCTGAGCTTGCCGCTATCGACAAAACGCATGGTGCCGAACGCCCCTCCGGCCAGTTTGCCGTGCAGTACGTAAGGCAGATTGTCCAGTGTCTGCGTCTGACTCAGTCCGAGGGTCTGACGCAGCACCGAGAAGGCCGAAACGCTCACCGGCACCACGATCACTGCTTCGGAGAATCGTGGGATCGAGCCCGACTGATCGCTGACGCCGGAAGCTAGCGGCTGGCCATTAACCTCCAGGTCCAGCGCCACGCCGTTATAGGCGATCGCGGTTTCATTGGGGTTTTGCACGCGCAGTTTTACCGCGAAGCGTACTTCCAGCTCCTGGCTTTGCAGCGGCTCGATACCGACCACGTTGATGTGCAGCGGGTCGCGACTGGGGAACAGGGCGCAGGCGCTCAGGGAGAGCAATAGAAGGGATAGGGACAGGGCTAGCAATCTGCGCATGAACATATTCTCGTAAAGAAAAAGGCCGAACCGCTCAAAGCTCGGCCTTCGAGCATTACGGACGGTTCAACTGTGCGACAGCCACAGGTGACGCGGGTTCACCCTTGGCCGCAACATCCGGGTTCTGCATCACCTGAAGCACCGAGGCTTCCGGGTCGAACTCGTCTTCTTCCAGCTCGATGAACTCTTCGGGCAGGAAGATATTCAGCACGATAGCGCACAACGCACCGACAGTGATCGGCGATTCGAAGATGTTGTGCAGCGCCTTCGGCAGCTCGCGCAAGACTACAAGCC
>NZ_JBFTMK010000292.1:0-6330 GCF_056396965.1 Pseudomonas sp. 05N434 | reverse complement strand
GAGGACATTCGTTCGGAGCAGGTGGTCGGTCGCGCAGCGGGTGATATCCGGCTCGATCCCGCCAGGATAGAAGGATTTACGCTGGTAGGCTCGGCGGGTCAGCGGATTCCGCTGTCTCAGGTGGGAGAGGTCGATGTTCGTATGGAGGATCCGATCCTCCGACGTCGTGACCGCACGCCGACCATTACCGTGCGCGGCGACATTGCCGAAGGCTTGCAGCCACCGGACGTCTCGAGCGTGATCATGAAAGAGCTGCAGCCGGTCATCGACCAGCTGCCTGACGGGTACCGGATCGAGCAGGCGGGTGCAATCGAGGAGTCGGGCAAAGCCGGTAAAGCGATGTTGCCGCTGTTCCCGATCATGATTGCCATGACGCTGCTGATCATTATTCTGCAGGTACGTTCGATCTCGGCGATGGTCATGGTGTTCCTCACCTCGCCACTGGGGTTGATTGGTGTGGTGCCGACACTGCTTATCTTCCAGCAGCCGTTTGGTATCAACGCTCTGGTAGGTCTAATCGCCCTTTCAGGCATTTTGATGCGCAATACGCTGATTCTGATTGGGCAAATCCATCACAACGCCCAAGAAGGGCTGGATCCGTTTCACGCGGTGGTCGAAGCCACGGTCCAACGTGCCCGCCCGGTACTGCTGACAGCGCTGGCGGCAATCCTGGCATTCATTCCCCTGACACACTCCGTCTTCTGGGGGACGCTGGCCTACACGCTGATCGGAGGCACGTTTGTCGGAACCATCATGACGCTGGTGTTCCTGCCAGCGATGTACTCCATCTGGTTCAAGATCCGTCCTGACCATGCGGGGAAAACTGAACCAGCCAATAAGCAAGCAAGCCTGGTGGATAGGACGCCACCTCGTCCTCTCGACGTTCACCAAACCACAGAGCTTTAGCCGTAGGCCATAGCGTGCTGCTTTAGTGGGCGTCGACGTGGCTGTTTACCTGACACCGAACCGCCGAGGGGACGCAACGTCTCCTCGGCGGCCAACGTTCAGTCAGTCACAGACCCCTGCGGTATTCTCCCGGCGAAACTGTCCACCAGGCTCGCCACCACCATCTCTCCCATTCGCGTGCGAGTCTGCAGCGTCGCACTCGCGCGATGGGGCTGCAGTACCACGTTCTCGTTGGCAAACAGTGTCTCGGGGACGTTCGGTTCATCGACAAACACATCCAGTGCCGCACCTGCGATCTCTCCAGCGGCCAGTGCCGTCACCAGATCGACCTCGTTGACCAGCTTGCCGCGCGCCACGTTGATCAGATACCCGTCCTTGCCCAGTGCCTGCAGCACCTCGGCATTGATGATGGCTTCAGCCTTGTCGGCGGCGGCCGCGAGAATCAGTGCATCACTGTTGCTGGCCAGCTGCTTCAGATCGGCGATGAACGTGTGGTTCACGTCGCTCATCGGCTGCAGATCGGTGTAACTGATCGGGCAGCCGAACGCCGCGGCCCGGGTCGCCACGGCACGGCCGACCCGGCCCATGCCGACGATGCCGATGCGCATGCCCGACACCTGACGTGCCAACGGCAACGGAGCCAACGGCGTCGGGCTATGGGGCCATTGGCCCGAACGCACATAACGATCACTGGTGCACAGACCCCGGCACACGGCAATCAACAATCCGATGGCCAGGTCGGCGACGTCTTCGGTCAGCGCTCCGATGGTTGCTGTTACGCGGATTCCGCGATCCCGGGCGTAAGCCAGATCCACCGCATCGGTACCCACGCCGTTGACCGCCACCACTTCCAGTTTCGGTAGTTGCACCATCAGCGCCTGGCTGATCCCGGTATGCCCGCCGGTGATCACCCCGCGAATGTTCGCACCGTGTTCCTGCAAATAAGCCTGCTTGTCGGCCTGCTGGAAGTAACGTCTGACGGTAAACAGCTCATCGAGCCGCGCGTTGATTTCAGGGATCAGGATCGGGCTGAGCTGCAAGACTTCTGACTTCATGTAAACCTCGTGTAGCGGAATTAAGAAGGCCGGTTTAACCGCGACCGGCAAACGGCATGGCACTGGCCATGACGGTCATGTTCAGGACGTTCGCTTCCAGCGGCAGGCCGGCGATGTAACGCACGGCATCGGCCACATGTTTGACGTCCACCATCGGCTCCACGGCGATGGTGCCGTTGGCCTGGCGCACGCCTTTGGTCATGCGCACCGACATTTCGGTCAGGGCGTTGCCAATGTCGATCTGGCTGCAGGCGATGTTGAATTCGCGCCCGTCCAGGGCCAGGGATTTGGTCAGCCCCAGCACCGCATGTTTGCTGGCGGTGTAGGCGCTGCTGAAGGGGCGTGGGGTATGCGCCGAGATCGAGCCGTTATTGATGATGCGTCCGCCCTGTGGCTGTTGCCGGCGCATCAGTGCGAAGGCTCCACGGGCGCAGAGGAAAACGCCGTTGAGGTTGGTGTCGATCACGTTTCGCCACTGCTCGAACGTCAGCTCATCGAGCGGCACAGCAGGGGCGTTGACCCCGGCGTTGTTGAACACCACGTCGAGGCGTCCGTATACCTCGGTGATGGTGGCAAACAGCGCATCGACGCTGGCCGGGTCGCGCACATCAGTGGGCACCGCCAACGCTTCGTGTCCTTCGCTGAGCGCCAATTCGACCAAGGCCTGCAAAGGCTCCGCTCGGCGACCGGCCAACACCAGAGTGAATCCGTCTGCCATCAGAGCCAGCGCCACGGCGCGGCCGATTCCGCTGCCGGCGCCGGTGACCAGGGCCACTTTCAAAGGACTGGACATGTTGTTATCTCCTTTTTTCGATTCACGAGAGCGTACGTCGGGTTCAAGGTCGCTGACCGACGCGCATTTCCAGTTGGCCGATGCCGTCGATCCCGGCATTGATGATGTCGCCCGGTTGCAGCGCATCGACGCCCGCCGGGCTGCCGGTCATGATCAAGTCACCGGCCCGGAGCGCTACCGATTGCGAGATGCGGCTGATGATTTCACTGACCGACCAGATCTGGCTGTCGAGGCTGTCGCGTTGGCGCTCTTCGCCGTTGACGTTCAGCCACAATTCGCCGTCCGGGTGTCCGGCGCGAGTCACCGGCACGATGGCGGTCATCGGCGCGGCGCCGTCAAACACCTTGGCACCTTCCCACGGCAAGCCATTGCTTTTGGCCGCACGCTGGACATCACGGCGGGTCAGGTCAAGGCCGACGGCATAGCCCCAGACATAGGCCAGCGCCTGACTCTCCGGAATATTGGCGCCGCCTTCGCCGATGGCCACGACCAATTCGATTTCGTGGACAAACTCTTCGGTCAATGGCGGGAAAGTCACTTCGCCCGTCGCATCCACCACGTTGCTCGCCRGTTTCATGAAGAACACCGGCGGCTGGCGGGACTGGCCTTGGGTGTCTGGCCAAGGGTAGTTGCGGCCGACGCAAAATACTCGGCCAACGGGAAAGCGTTGCTGGCTGCCCACGACTGGCAAGGTCACGGGCAGGTCCGGGGTAAACACGTACTCGGTCATCGTCATTTTTGTAGTCGTCCTGTTTGAAGCGTCAGCGTACGGCGGCAATCTTTTGCAAAGTTGGACGAAAGCCGCCTCGTGTTGGAGAAAAACGGTTTCTTGGCTCAGCGCGCCTTGAGTTCGATGCGATACAAGCGACCGAGCAGCAACGAATAGGACAAGGTCCCCATCAGTGCCACGCCGCCAATGAACCAGAAGGCGTAGGCAAACGAGCCTGTTGCGTGGACGATTCCGCCAATCACAATCGGGGTGACGATCCCGCCGATGTTGGCGGCCAGGCTGGTGACCCCGCCGGTCAATCCGATCAACTCCTTCGGCGCGACTTCCGACACCGCCGCCCACGACGAGGAGGCGATTCCCTGGGCGAAGAAGGCAATGGTCAGAACGGCAATGCAGATCACGTTCGAGTCGGTGAAATTCACCAGCACAATCGACATCCCCAGCATCGAGCCGACCACCAATGGCAACTTGCGAGCGAAGGACATTGAGTAACCACGACGGATCAGCAAGTCGGAGACGATGCCGGCCAGCAGAATGCCGACCGTTGCACCTACGAACGGCAGCACGGCGAAGACCCCGGCCTTGATCATGGTCAGCTTGCGTTCTTCGATCAGGTACGTCGGGAACCAGGTCAGGAAGAAGTACAACGCCGAGGTGCTGGCGAACTTGCCGATGCAAATCGCCCAGATCTGCCGATAGCTGAACAGCTCGGCGATCTGCCGCCAGTTGAACCGGGTGCGCTCCTGACTGCTCTTGACCAGTCCACCGCCGGCTTCGATGTACTTCAGTTCTTCCTGGCTGACGTTCTTGCAGCTCAGCGGATCGCGGTACACGTAGAGCCAGATCACACCAAACACAATGCCGAGTATCCCGGTGCTGTAGAAAACATGGCGCCAGTCATAGGTCGTGGCCAGCCATAACAGCATGCCGGTAAACAATGCCGTGCCCAGATACTGGCCGCACACGTAAATGCTGCTGGCCAGGCCCCGTTCGCGGGCCGGGAACCACACCGTGACCGCTCGGCTGTTGGCCGGAAACGCTGGAGCTTCCATGGCGCCGACAGCCAGGCGCAGCCCGAACAGCGAAGCGAACCCAGTGGCAAAGCCTTGGCACACGGTGACCGTCGACCAACTGATCAGCGACACCCCGTAGGTGAACCGGGAACCGAAGCGATCGGCGATGAACCCGGCGGGGACCAGAGCGAGTGCGTAGGTCCAGGCAAACGCGGAAAAAATCAGGCCCATTTCGATCTTGTCCAGGCCCAGGTCCTTGGCCATGAACGGTGCGGCAATCGAGATATTTACGCGGTCGATGTAGTTGATGATGGTCGCAATCAGCAGCAATGACAGCATGAACCAGCGCCGACGCGTCGGTAGTCGCTGAGGCAACAGGGCGTCCCGGGCGCCGGCGCTCACCGACGGCGCGGTGGACGGGGAGGTTTGCGAATTCGACATGGGTAGACCTTCTTATTGTTAGGAGAATCGAGATGTTCGCGCGCAGCCGAAGCCGATGCCCCCAGTGCCGGGGCAGGGCAATCGCTACTTGAATGAGGGCGCGGACAGCTACTGTCAGGCGCTCAGATACGCCTTCGGACTGGCTCGGTCGGGGGAGGGTTGGCGAGGGAAAAAAGCAGGTTCATCACGAGCGCACCTTTTGATTGTTTTTGGAAGGGTCGGGCTGCATTGGTTATTACAGTGGTCGTACAACCTCTCAAAATCAACGGAGGCGTTAGATCGTTTTTTCTCCTGTAAAAGGTGATTCATGCAGGTGTCCAAGAGAAATCAAATCGACTCATTTCCTTCGTTATGCGTTATTTACTTCGTAAATATATGTTTTTAAAAGATTAAATATTTTTTTGCGCTCGTAGTTTTTTGGACAGGCGACACATCACACACGGATACAATTAATTCTCTGTGTTTCGTTGTCATCCTATGACATGTTGAAGCCAGCGGTGTCTGCCTTCACAATCACTGCGGTCGCCGCCTGCGTCGCGGCGCGACGACAACCTGTCCATGTACCTGTCGAGGATCCTCAGGCGATGTCGTCACCGAGTCGAGTACCCACTTACGTCATGCAGCAACGCAGCGAATTGACGGACTTTTACATCCGCGACAAAAAGGGCCGGCGCCCCGAAACCAGCCCGCATCGCCATGAGTATTTCCAGATCCAGGTCAACCTCGGTGGCGATACCGTGCAGCACATCGGCAACGTCGAGCGGCCGTTTCCGCGCAACACGCTGGCCTTCATCCTGCCGCATCGCGTGCACGTGATTCCGCATCCGGCCGACAGCAATTTCATGGTGATCAACTTTTCCCAGACCTTCCTGTTGCCGCATTTGCAGTGCGACCCGATGGACCTGGAGGAGGTCTCGATTCTGCTGGCACCCGAGTTGTCGCCGTTCCGCTTTCAGGAGCATCTGGATTTCATTCTGTCCGATGAAGATTTCAGCAAAGTCTGTGCCCTGATCGAACAGATGCGCGTGCTCGATGAAAACCGTCAGTTCGGCACTCGCGAGATGCTCAAGGGATTGTTGCTGCAACTGGTGGGGAGCGTTTGTGCCTTGTATGCCGAGCCGCTCAAGCGGTTGGCCGAGGAGAATGCCGCCGAAGTCAGCCGACGCGATGCGCTGAGCAGGATGTCCGAATACTTGCGCAAGAACATTGCCGATCCCGACCTCAACCTGATCAAGGTGGCTGCTGCGACTTACCTGTCACCGACGTACCTGACGCACTGGTTGCGCAAGGAAATCGGCAAGACCTTCACTGAGCTGGTGCTCGAGCGCAGGATGCACGCGGCACGCAATTATTTGCTCAATGGGACACGACCGGTGGGGGAGGTGGCGAGGT
>NZ_JBFTMK010000291.1:0-6344 GCF_056396965.1 Pseudomonas sp. 05N434 | reverse complement strand
GTGCAGACCTGTATCCGTTTTGTGCAAGGGGCGGTCGGTTGTTGATGATTGCCAATGTGGCGAGGGAGCTTGCTCCCGCTGGGCTGCGAAGCGGCCCCCGGCATTCTGTCAGGCACACCGCGTCGGCAGGATTTACGACTGCTGCGCAGCCGAACGGGGGCAAGCCCCCTCGCCACAAGCAAGCCCCCTCGCCACAGGTTATTCGTCAAACGTCTTGGCAATCAATGACGGCGCTTGAGGGTGTCGGAAGGCAATTCGCCGAACTGTTTGCGGTAGCTGTCGGAGAACCGGCCCAGGTGCAGGAAGCCGTAATCMATGGCCACCTCCGTGACATTGCGCACGTTGCAGGTCGGGTCGCTCAGGTTGGCGTGAATACGCTCGAGCTTCTTCTGCCGGATGTAGTTTTTCGGCGTGTCCCCCGCATTGCGTTCGAACAGCCCATACAGCGAACGCAGGCTCATCCGCGCCTGGCGCGCCAGTTCTTCGCTGTCGATGTCTTGCTTGAGGTTACAGGCGATGTAATCGACCAGCGCCTCGAACGTGGCCGAGGCTGAGCCGGGATCGGTGCGCATGACGTTGGTTTTCATCAGGCCCAGCATCTTGCTGACCACGATTTGCGCATAGTGCTCCTGCACGCGAGGAATCGGCTCGGAAGCCTCAGCTTCCTGGCAAATCATCGCCAGCAGACCGACGAAACCTTCCAGTTGATTGAGCTGATAACGGTTTTCCAGAAACCGCACGCCCTGCCCCGGATACCGCCAGCGCTGCTCCTCGCACACCGACTCCAACAGCCGGGTGGGGACTTTCAGGATGAATTTTTCGCAATCACTGGAATAGGTCAGATCCACCGGATCGTCCGGGTTGATCAGCAGCAACTCCCCGGGCGCGAAGTAATGTTCCTGACCGTGGCCACGCCACAGGCAATTGCCGCGCAACAGCACTTGCAAGTGATAGATGCTGTCCAGCGCGCCAGAGGTAACCCGCACGCTGGCGCCATAACTGATGCGGCACAGATCAAGGCTGGCAAACTTGCGATGATCGAGGCTGGCCAGCGGCCGGCCGGCCCTGGGCATCTGCAGGCAATGGTTGCCGACATGCTGATTGACGTAGCCCGACACCGCATACGGGTCGGCATGGTCGAAGATTCTGCTGCGATGACTCAACAATTGCGCTTGCATCATCGGTTCACTCTCATTGTTGTTATCGGTGGCGCCGCCATTCTAGGGTACTGCCCGAAACACAGAAGGCCACGAGATAAACGGTCGGTTATCTCGCGGCCCGGTTCGGCGGGTCGAGGGCATCAGTCCTCGAGTGCGCGGACCCGCTCGTGACGTTGCTGCTCCTCAGGCTGGGCGGACGACTGCAAGGTGAAATCGAAATCGATTTCGGCAAAACGACCGCTCACACCATGGGCCGCCGCACGCTGCGGATCGTCGCTGAAAGTGATCTTGGCGATTAGTTCGTCACGGGTGGCGTAGGCGAAATCGTCATGCAGGTACTGATCGCCATCGAGGTTGATCTGGGTGGTCAGGTGACGATGATCCGGTGCCGAAATAAAGAAGTGAATGTGCGCCGGCCGCTGGCCATGACGGCCCAGTTGATTGAGCAGTTGCTGGGTCGGACCATCCGGCGGGCAGCCGTAGCCCGACGGCACGATGCTACGGAAGCGATAACGGCCCTCGGCATCGGTGACGATCCGGCGACGCAGGTTGAACTCGGACTGGGTGGTGTCGAAGTACGAATAGGTGCCGCCGGTGTTGGCGTGCCAGACATCCACCACCGCCCCGGCCAGCGGTTCGCCAGCGGTATTGAACACCCGGCCCTGCATGAACAGAGTCACACCCGGATCGACGCCGTCATCGAGACGCGCTTCGCCTTGCGACAGCGGTGCACCCGCCACATACAGCGGCCCCTCGATGGTCCGCGGGGTGCCGCCGGATTTGCCGGCCTGCTCGTCTTCGGCATCCATCAACAGGTCGAGGTAATGCTCAAGACCGAGCCCGGCAACCAACAGACCGGCCTCCTGCCGCGCGCCCAGCACGTTGAGGTAATTGACGGCTTTCCAGAATTCTTCCGGGGTCACGGCCAGGTCTTCGATGATGTTCACCGAATCACGCAGGATGCGGTAAACCAGCGCTTTGACCCGCGGATCGCCGGCCTCGTTGAGCAGGCCGCTGGCTTCTTCGAGAAACTTCTGGACACTGGCGGTGTGGGAAATCTTGACGTTCATGGTGGATCCTCATCTTGTAATTATTAGCGTAGCGAACTGAACAGGCTGGGTTCAGCGGTCATCCTCGCGAATGGAAGAAGGATGCCGGCACAGCGCGTTGACCTCGATGGCCATGTACGGGTACAGCGGCAATTGCATCAGTAGGTCGTGCAGTTCCTGAACGCTGTCGACATCGAACACGCTGTAATTGGCATAGAGCCCGGCGATGCGCCACAGATGACGCCACTTGCCTTGCTCTTGCAGGCGCTGGGCCAGGGCTTTCTCGTCTGCCTTGAGCTGAGCGGCGCGCTCCGGGTTCATGTCGACCGGTAAATTCACGGTCATTTTTACGTGAAACAGCATGATGCCCTCCTCAGGCTTGATGAACGACAGTGGAACTTTTGTCCCGACGGAAAAACGCCAGGCGTTCTTCATCCAGGGTCAGGCCCAGCCCCGGTGTTGACGGGACGTGCAGTTGGAAATCGCGGTAGACCAAGGGCTCGCTGAGGATGTCTTCGGTCAGCAGCAGCGGGCCGAACAATTCGGTATCCCAGCTCAAGGTATTCAGTGTGACAAAGGCATGGGCCGAGGCCAGCGTGCCGATTCCGCCTTCGAGCATGGTGCCGCCGTACAGGCCGATACCGGCCGCCTCGGCAATCGCGGCGGTTCGCAGCACGGCGCGCGGGCCGCCGTTCTTGGCGATTTTCAGAGCGAACACCGAAGCGGCGCCTTCCCGTGCCAGGTTAAAGGCATCTTCCACGCATTCGATGGATTCATCGGCCATGATCGGCGCCGGGCTCATGGCATTCAGGCGCACCATCCCGGCGCGGTTATTGCGCGAGATCGGTTGTTCGATCAGGTCGATGCCGTTGGTGCCGAGGATCCGGCAGGCCCGCAGAGCGACTGCTTCGTCCCAGGCCTGATTGACATCGACCCGCACGCTGGCGCGATCGCCCAAGGCCTTTTTGATCGCAATAACGTGAGCCAGGTCGCGGTTGACCTCTCCGGCGCCGATTTTCAGCTTGAAGATCCGGTGGCGGCGCAGGTCGAGCATTTTTTCCGCTTCGGCAATGTCCTTGGCGGTGTCGCCGCTGGCCAGGGTCCAGGCCACCGGCAATGCATCGCGAACCCGTCCGCCCAACAGTTCACTGACCGACAGGCCAAGGCGCTTGCCCTGGGCGTCGAGCAAGGCGCTTTCGATACCCGATTTGGCGAAGGTGTTGCCACGAATGCTGCGCTCCAGGCGCAACATCGCGGCATTCACATTGCCGCTGTCCTGGCTGATCAGCAGTGGCGCGAAGTGTTTGTCGATGTTGGTCTTGATGCTGTCCGGGCTTTCGTTGCCGTAGGCCAGGCCGCCGATGGTGGTCGACTCACCGATACCCTCAATGCCATCGGCACAGCGCACCCGAATGATCACCAGGGTCTGGTTCTGCATGGTGTGCATCGCCAGCTTGTGTGGGCGAATGGTCGGCAGATCGACGATGATCGTCTCGATCGATTCAATGGCTGTTGCAAGCATGTCGCGATACCCGTCAGGTTCTTAAAGTTCTGGAACCGATTCTGGTACGGCTTTTTTCGGGAAGCCAATATAGAATTGGTCTGACTCGATACCTTAAAGGTATTTAACAGATCGACGTCCGGAGGCCCCATGGAACTGCGTCACCTGCGATATTTTCAGGTGCTGGCTCAAACCCTCAACTTCACCCGCGCCGCCGAACTGCTGCACATCGCCCAACCGCCGCTGAGCCGGCAGATCCAGCAGCTGGAAGACGAACTCGGGGTACTGCTGCTGGAGCGCGGCCGACCGTTGAAGCTGACCGACGCCGGGCGTTTTTTCCATGAACACTCCACCGCCCTGCTCGAACAACTGGGCAAGGTCTGCGACAACACGCGGCGGATCGGCCTGGGCGAAAAGACCTGGCTGGGCATCGGCTTTGCGCCCTCGACCCTCTATGGCGTGCTGCCGGAACTGATTCGCCGGTTGCGCAGCGGCGAGCCTCTGGCGCTGGAATTGGGGCTCTCGGAAATGACCACGTTGCAACAGGTGCAGGCGCTCAAGGCCGGGCGTATCGATATCGGCTTCGGGCGCATCCGCATCGACGACCCGGCCATCCTGCAGACCGTGCTCACCGAAGACCGACTGGTGGCCGCCCTCCCCGCCGGCCACCCGCTCCTCGCCAGGCCCATCAGCCTTCGGGAACTGGCCAAGGAACCCTTTGTGCTCTATCCCGGCAACCCGCGCCCGAGTTACGCCGACCACGTGATCGCATTGTTCGAAGCCAGTGGCGTGCACATCAAGGTGGCGCAATGGACCAACGAGCTGCAAACGGCGATTGGTCTGGTGGGGGCGGGAATCGGGGTGACGCTGGTACCGGCCTCGGTGCAGTTGCTGCACCGCGACGACATTGGCTTCACTCCGGTGCTGGAAGACAACGCGATCTCGCCGATTATTCTCAGCAGGCGCGTGGGCGATGTGTCGCCGGGGTTGAATCATTGCTTGCAGATGATCGATGAACTGCTGCCGCGCGACAGTTGAGCCGTAAATGCAATCCGTAGCAGCTGTCGAGCCCCAGCGAGGCTGCGTAGCGGTCGTGAATCCGGCTAATGCGGTCTGCCTGATGTATCGCGATCTCCGATTTTACGACTGCTACGCAGCCGAACGCAGCCTTCGGCAGCTGCTACAAGAAGTCGCGGTTAGGCCACGACACCGGCGAACGCTCGGCGACCGGCACGCATTTCTGTACGAAGTTCGCCAATCAGGTTGGAAATATCGCGAACACTGATCAGTTTGTCGGGGGATACGCCGGTGATCAACAACTCAATCCGCCCGGTGCTCTGATCGAAAACCTTGATCCGCAAGGTTTCATCATGGTTCACGGTGCATTCGCAGGAGAGCGGCTTGAAACCGGACTCGACAATCTGGCAAAGCTGCTCAATTGAAACCATGACAGACGCCCCTCCATGGACGGTTTTCCGATTGGATCCACTGAGATTAGTCCAGCTTGCGCAATGCGCCAGCGGGTTCAGTGAGCATCCCCATCCCATATCCAATTCCAGATCCCCGGCAAACGAACAGGCTCGGAACTCTGCTTGACGGTGCGCGCCATGGCCGCCCGCTGTAGCGCTGCCGTGTCGTCGTAAAACGGTTTCTGCGCCGTGGCCAGACCGGTGGCGTTGGCACTGTCGAGGAGGATTTGCAGGTATTCGCGGGCATGCCGGGCGGTGTAGCGGTTGAGGTCGTGAAAGGTCACCACCACCGGGATCACCCCGTCCACCGTCGGCAACTCGCCAAGGGCGATGCGCTCGCGCACTTCCGACAGCTGCCGCAACATATTGGCCCGCCGCCGAGGGCTGGCGTTGAAGCCCCAGATCTTGCCGTCATTGGCGCTCAGGTCGGTCAGCAGTACATGCATGCCATGCTGTTGGTAGGCGGCGAAGGTGCGTTTGTCGTAGTTCCAGAACGGCGGACGCACCAGGTTCGGTGGAGTGCCAGTGATCGCGGCGATGTCTGCGCTGCCGTTGGTCAGCGACTGTTCCAGTTGTTCCGGCTCCAGGGAGCGATGGTTGGTGTGGTGGGGAGTGGCCGTGTGAAAGCCCAACAGGTGACCTTCGGCCTGTTCGCGCCGCATGAGTTGGCGCCCCACGTCACTGCCGCCGGCGCCCGAGGCTCGGGTCTGCACGAAGAACACGGCTTTGATGTCCGGTTGCAGCGGATTGTGCGCCAGGCTGTCGAGTACAGTGGCGGTCGGGTTGTAAAAACCGGACGCGCTGGGCCCGTCGTCGAAGGTCAGCAGAAAGCGGATCGGCGCCTGCGCTTGCAGACGCTGTTGCGTCTGCGGCGTCATCTCAATGGGCGCGGCGATGCAGCCAAACAGGCCGACGGCGATGGCGAATACGGATAGAACCTTGATCAACTGCTTCATGTTTTGCCTTGGGCCAGACCTTGCGACCGTCACGTTTAATGGCAAAAACCCCTCGCCCATTCATCCTTCGACCGGCCCGCCAATCGCTGCGAGCCGAGGTTGGATAAGGGTACACAGTGTTTGGTTCCAGCGCCTGCTCCCCAGGTGATTGCATTTCAAGCTACAAGAACTAAAAAGCCCCGCCATCAATTGGCGGGGCTTTGGGGATG
>NZ_JBFTMK010000290.1:0-6364 GCF_056396965.1 Pseudomonas sp. 05N434 | reverse complement strand
GCGCCTGACCGCCACGGTGATGCTCGGTGCCTGCCTGACCATGGCCGTGATCGGGCAATGGCTGATCGTCACCCTGTTCGGCATTGCCTATCAACCGGCCTACCCGGCCTTGCTGGCCCTGCTGCCGGGGCTGCTCGGTCTTTGCTATGCGAGCATCCTGCGCCTGGACTTGCTGGGCAAAAATCGACCCGGCACGGTTTCGCTGCTGGTGGGCCTCGGCGCGCTGCTGAACCTGGCCCTGAACCTGTTGCTGATCCCGCTGTATGGCATCGTCGGTGCTGCGGCGGCATCGTCCATCGCCTACCTGGCGGTGACCGTCGCGCTGCTGGTGATGTACTGCCGGTTGAGCGGCGTACCCTTCTGGCAAACCCTGATCATCCTGCCCAGCGATGTGGCACCGATGCTTCAGATACTGCAACGGAAATCAGCATGAAACCCCTGGTGCTGCTGTTGAGCCTGGGCCTTGGTTTGAGTGCTCAGGCGGCGCCCATGCGCTGGACCGACATTCGCGACGGCAGCCTGTACCTGCAAGCGGATCGCCCCGACACGTTGACCATCCAGTGGGTCCCGGCGTGGCAGGCCGATGCCAACGAAGAACACCTGTACCTACTCGACGGCAACGGCAACCTGAAGGGTGATCGCCTGATCGCCGCCAGTGAAACCCGCGGCAAGCAGAGCTGGCCGCTGGCGCCGGGTGCCGCCAGTTATCGACTGGAAATTCCGGGCTACAGCTTCCGCCGCTACACCGTCGAACATGACGAACACACCGTGGCGTTATTCGCCCCGGCCAAGGTGCATTTCAGCGCCGAAGCCCGTGGCGGCGATGAGCTGTATTTCAAAATCGCACCGGGGGAACACGCGGTACTGGCCGGCAAGTTTCATGGTGGAGTCGGCGCCCTGCAGGCGCAGCGTGTGGGTGATAACAAACAAGTGTCGCTGATACTCAAGCCCTATCGCGCCTATTGGCAATTCGATCAGCTCGAACTGCCCGTCACCCAGGACGAACAAGTCTGGCGCCTGCGCCTGCAAGGCAGCGGCAAGGTCGCGTTCTGGCTCGATGGCACGGCAAACCTGTTCGCCCAGAACCCGCAGCAACTCAAGCCGCTGCGCGAGGACGCTGGCCAGACCCGGCTGACCCTGCATAAAGAGACGCTCGGCCCGACCCCGAACCTGGGCATTTATTTGCCCTACGTGCTGCCGCCGCAATCCAGTTTCGCGGCGCTCGACGCCCTCAAGCCTCAGGCGGGTTCCTACTACAGTTTCGTCGACGTCACGGCGCAAAATCCGCACCACGAAGATGCGTTCCGCCAGCTCTATCAGAACCGCTTTGGCATCAAGCAGGACATCACGCTGTTGGCCGGCAGCCAGCGTCAGGCCGATCTGCGCGCCGACACCGTGAGCAACGCCGGCCTTGACGCCTGGCTCACCGCCACCCGTGCCCTCGGTGGTGGCGGCACTCACTACATCGCGTTCGCCGACGAGCCGAATCTCAACTACTCGAGCTACGCCAACTACCAGGCGATCTTCAACAGCATGGCCCGGCAAGTGCGCAGCGATCCTGCCAACGCCAAGGCCGGCATTCGCATTGCCATGCCCGCCAGTTCGCGCTTCGTCAACGGCCCGTTCACCGACGATGCTGCCGACAAGCGCGGTATCGACTGGGCACGGCGCCTGCTGGCTGAATCCGGCGGGCAGATCGACGCCCTCGCCTGGCATGAATGGATGGTTCGCGACCTGCTGGCGACCCGGGTCTACCGCGACAGCGTGCGCCGCGCCGCCGAACTGGTGGGCCTCGATGCCAAGGGCCGGCCACGCAAGGCCTTGCTGCTGGACCAGACCAACCTGTCCAGCGGCTCAAGCCTGAGCCCCTACGATCAGGAAACCCATTTCGCTTCGCTGTGGTGGGCCTCGGTGGTCATCAACTCGGCGCAGGACGGCTTGCTGGACATGCTCAACTGGTTCCAGGCCGCCGACGAACCGAACTACCCCAAAGGCATGGTGCGGGTGCTGGGCGGCGATCGCTTCGAGCTCAAACCGGTGGGCCTGGCCCAACAATTCATCCGGCAGCACTGGCTGAAAAACGTCATGCGCCTGGACAACGACGCCTTCGAAGTCGACGTGCTGGCGATGGCCACCGAACACCAACGCAGCCTGTTGGGCGTCAATAAGGGCGCGCGCTTGCAGCGTGTCGATCTGGCCGGGGCGACCTGCCCGCTGACCAAGGGAGCGCTGGTGTATTTCGGTGCCGACAGCCGCAGTCGCGAAGGCAAATTCAACTGTCAGGACGGTCGCGTCAGCTTCGACCTGCCAGGGCAAACCCTGTTCGCCCTGAGCTGGAGCGCCTCATGAACGTCCATGAGTTATGCGGCGGTCTGAATCTATGATGGCTCGATTCGAATGGCGCACGTCGTTGTGCGCTCCGGACTTTCCAACAACCGCTTATGAGGGGTTGCGCTGGCGCGTGACGGACAATACGCCGTTCAACACCCTCGCCTGGCTGCGCGCATCGGAACAGGCACTGCTTGCCGGGGAACGCTTGCACGTTCTGCTCGGCTGGCACGGCGATGAATTGGCCTTGTGCCTGCCGCTGGTGGTGTCCGTGGAGCGCTTTGGCGGGCTACCGTTTCGAGTCCTGCATCACCTCGGTTACCCCCTCACCGATCGCCTGGCCCTGCTCAGTTGCCTCGATGCCGAGAGCATGCGCAAGGCGCTGGTGATCATCCGCCGTCGCGTGCCCCATGCGATGCTGCAACTCAATGAATTGTGCGAACCCATCGGCGAAGAAAGTGCACTGACCACCTGGATGGCCCACAGCTCGACCGGCGAGCGCCGCCTCAGCTGTCGGGTGCCGGTGCACCTGATCAGCGAGGCCGACCATCAGGAAGTGTCCGGCGACCCCCGCTACAAACTGCGCCGTGCACGTAAACGCATCGCGGCTTGCGGTGCCGAGATCCGACGGCTAACCCCCGACGCCGCCACCATCAGGCCACTGTTGCGGACCCTCGGCAAAGTCGAAGCGCTGAGCTGGAAAGGCCTTCAAGGCGTTGGGATTTTCACCAATGACCGCTACCGGCAATGGATCGAGCAAGCCTTCACCGCCCTCGCCGAAGAAGGACTAGTGCGGGTGGTGGTGCTGGAGCTGGACGGGCGTTGCATCAGCTACCGCATCGGCTTGCTGGAACAGGGTCGGCTGTACGACTACAACCTGGCGTTCCTGCCGCAACACGCTGACCTGGGCAGCGGTCGTGTGCTGCTTGAAGAGTGGATCCGCTGGGGGCTGGACGACAACTGGCACTGGGTCGACGCCTCGCGGATCAGCCTGGAAAACTCCAGTCATCAACTCCTGGAGCGCATGACCGGCCAACTGGAGCACTGGCGCTGGAGTTTCTACTCCTGGCGCCCCAGCGGCCTCGCCCTGGGGCTGGCCCTGCGACTCTGGCACCGAATCAAACCCGGGTTAAAAAAGTGGCAGGCCAGGCGTGCAGCAACGCTGGTTGCTCCTACGCTTACACCTATACAGGCACCTATTGTCGCCAAAGACGCTGCACCCACCGAACAAGAAAGAGAGGGCAGCCATGCCTCGCCAAGTCATAGTCAACGCTGACGATTTCGGCCTCAGTCCGAGCGAAAATGCGGTGATACTGGGTGCCTTCCACGCTGGAGTCATCAGCTCCGCAACCGCCATGGCCAACATGCCGGCCTTCGAAGCGGCCTGCGTCCTGGCCCGGCAACCAATGCTCAAGGGGCGGATCGGGCTGCACTTCAACCTCACGTATGGCCGGCCGTTGAGCCCGTCGATTCTGGCGCGTTCGACGTTCTGCGACAGCCAGGGTGAGTTCGACCTCAGCCTGCCCCGCCACAGCCTCTGGCTCAACCGCCTGGATCGCGACGCGGTGCTGGAGGAACTCGAAGCTCAATGGCAACGCTGCCTGGACAACGGCCTGCACCCCAGCCACCTCGATTCCCATCAGCACGTGCACAACATCTGGCCCATTGGTGAAATCGTCGCGCGGTTTGCCGCCCGCCAAGGGGTGCCCGTGCGACTGGCGCGCGATCTGGGAAGTAACCTGAGCGTGCCCAAGCGAGTGTTCAAGACGTTGCTCAACCATCGCCTGAACAGCCTGTCCGGAGCGACCGCCCAGAACGTATGCACCCCGGTCGACCTGCGCACTGTGGCGATGCCAATCGACGGCTTGCTGGAAATCGTCGTCCATCCGATCCATATCGGCGCCGATTTTGGCGATGCCTATCTGGACCCGGGCGAGTCGCTGAGCCATGTGCTGGAGCAGCGTCTTGCGGGTGTTCCGAGAGTGTCCTATGCCGTGGTGCCGAGGGCATCCAAAGAGGAGCCGCAATACCCGACCGAACTGCACCCGTTGAAATCCTGATTTTTCGCCATCGAAAACGTTACCCACCACACCCAGGCTTCAGCCTCGGAGGACTTCATGAGCGCCATCGACAAGATTCGCGAACGCATCAAACAAAAAGGCCTGCTCCACACGCTCCAGTCGCTCTGGAAGCGCTACGTGTATTTCCATAGGGAGCTGCTGTGGCTGGGGCGCGACCTGGTGACCCCGGTGGCGCCGCACAATATGCGGCCCTATTCGGGCCTGCGCCTGGTGATCATCACCCCGGAAAACGCCACCGCGTTCACCAAGTACTACGGCAATCGCGTCAAGGCCATGGCCGAAATCGCCGCCGAGGGTCACACCGGACACATGTACGTGAACGAGGAAGGTGATGCCATCGGATTCATCTGGGGCAGCGCCAGGGACTACTTCGACCGGCACTATTACGGCTGCTGGTTCCGGATCAACCCTGGTGAGTTTTTCGAGTTCGGCGGTGAAATGATCCCTCAATACTTCGGCACCAGCCTGTCGATGGACGCCCAGTTCAAACTCTGGGATGCGATGCGGGCCAAAGGGTGCAACAAGATCGTCGACGTCTGCGATACCCGCAACATCCAGGCGATGAAAATGCACATCCGCATGGACTACCAGGAGCAAGGGCGCATCACCCACGTCTACGACCTGTTCGGCCGCTGGCGCTTCTTCCGCGAAACCTACTACACCGGCTCGCGGCTGACGGCACTGCGCAAACCGGAACAACGGCCGGTGACGGCGGCGCAGGCGTGATTGGCTTCCACATTTGATCATATTTCCGTGTGCGAGCTTGCCCGCGAAGGCGTCATGTTGCCTACGCAGTTTAGGGAAAAGTACACGCTGGAGCAGAGAATGACCTGACTGCTCGTCTGTATTCATATGGATACAGTCGAGCAATGAATTATCTTATTCAACAAACCACAATCTTCGTGGCATGGCATGCCTCAATTCGCGACTTGCGGGCGAAGGTTGCTATTGCTCGTCGCATTGACCGTGCCTCTACGGGTAATCTTGGCGATATCAAATCGGTGGGTGATGGTGTCTCCGAAATGCGCGTGGACGTTGGCGCTGGCTATCGGGTCTACTTCACTTTGCGAAATGGCGTAGTCATCGTATTGCTGGCCGGTGGTGACAAGTCCTCGCAAAACACTGATATCCGACGGGCGAAAAAATTGGCAAGGGAGGTTTGAACATGGGCCAGACTTTGACTGCTTTCGACATGGCGGCACTGCTCGACAGTGACGAAGCCATCAGCGAATACCTCTCTCAGGTATTGGCAGACGGCGACAACGAAGAGTTTCTTCGTGCTATCGGCTACGTGGTAAAGGCTCGCGGCATGACACAAATTGCCAAAGATTCCGGAATGGGGCGCGAAAGCCTGTACAAGGCCTTCGCACCCGGGGCGAAACCACGTTTTGATACGGTTCTAAAGGTCATTCATGCCTTGGGCATTGATCTCTGCGCGCAACCAGGGCACGCGGCAAATCACTCAACGCTCTGAAAATACCCCAGGCACTACGTCGCTCGCTCCACCGCCACCAACGTGTAACACAACGGCAACTGCGCCTTTTGCTGCTGATACTTGTCGTAGAGTTCTTCGCGATTGGAATGCGGGTACTCCTTGAAATGGCATATCTGCAACCCCGCTTCGACGGCACCGGTGAAGATCGCGCCCAGGGTGTGGACGAACCAGTAGGACGCCGAGGCCTGCTGTTCGACTTTGCCTTCGTAGACGATCGGTTGGTCCTGGACGAAAGGCTCACTGCGAAAATACGAGCTGTCCGGGCGATAGGGATCGGCTGACTCGGGGTCGAACATTTCCAGGAACGGGTGGGTTTCGTAAATCACCAGGCTGCCGCCGGGCTTGAGGGTTTGCGCGGCATGGCGCATGAACTCGCCGATGTCCGGCATCCAGTTCAATACGCCGATGGTGATCAGCGCCACGTCGAAGCGTTGGTGCAGCTCTGTCGGCAGGTGATGGA
>NZ_JBFTMK010000289.1:0-6369 GCF_056396965.1 Pseudomonas sp. 05N434 | reverse complement strand
GTACGGTTGCGGTTGTAGTCATACTGCCAGCGGCTGATGGCGTTCCATTGCGGCACGATCGGCCAGATCACCGAGAAGTCGTGCTGTTTGATCTTGTAGTAGTCCTTCACGTAGCCAGGTTGGCCCGGGGTGCCGTAATCGCCACCGCCCACCGACCATTTACCGGTGTTCTGGTCATAACGGACCTGGTCATTGCGATAGCGATAGCCGGCGTTGATGACCTTGTTCGGGTTGTCTTCAGGCTGGTAGTGGAACATCGCGCTGCCCGAGCGAGGGCTGCGGCTGTCCGGGTCCCAGTTGTAGTCGGCCGTGGTACGCCAGTCGCGGTTCCAGCGGTATTCGTATTCCAGTGCATATGGCGAAACGTTGGCCTTGGCATCGTCACGATCATCGAAAGCAATGCCTGGCAGTTGGACTTTACGGTCCTTGAAGTACAAGGCCTGGCCGACGCTGATGCGTTGACGTTCGAAACCATTGTCTTCGATCCAGCGGCTGGTCACGCCCAGGGACAGTTTGTTCTCGTCGCCGACACGGTCGGAGCCGGAGAAACGGTTGTCACGGAAGAGCGACGCGTAATTGAAGGTGTATTCGCTGGTGTCGAACACTGGAATATCCTTCTGGTCTTCCTCAGGTACATAGAGGTAGAACAGACGCGGTTCCAGGGTCTGACGGTAGTTTTTTCCGAACCAGGAAGTGTTGCGGTCAAAGTAAAGACCGCTGTCGATGCTGGCGATCGGTACCCCACGGTTCTGGTTGCTGCTGAATGTGCCGTTGAGCCTGTCCTGCTCCGCGCTTTGCGAAGCGATTTCGCTTTTGCCGCGGCCGTCCAGATCCAGTTGATACTGTGTGTACTGGTACTTGAGCGATGGCTTGAAGAAACCATAGGTCCAGTACAGCGGCAGGCTGACACCTGGTTTGAGATTCAAACGGTCGCCGTTGGCGCGTGCCAGACCAAAGATGTTGTTATCCAGACGTGACTCAGTGGTAATCCCGTCCTGCTGGACGAATGTTCCAGTCTTCAGATCCCGGTCAAATCGAACGATCTCTGTCTCGTAATCGAAGTCCAAACCTTCCGGATGATACGGCAGCTGACCATTAAAGGTGATCTGCGGCAAACGGTCATACGGCGTGATGTTCGAAACGGTCGCCAGCTGATAAGCCTGGGCGTTCAAGCGAGCGACGTAGCTGTCGCCACGATAGGTGACGGAGCCCTGCTGGTTCACGTAGTCAGCGCTTTTCACGCCAATCTGGTTAGTCTGCAGATCCTGGAAGTAATACGGATCGCTGATCTTGGTGTAGTCGACTTGCGTAAAGACGCGCGAGTCGAGGCCACCCTTGTGCTGCCAGTTGTACATGTAGCGGTTTTTTTCGTAGTCGGTCTGCTTGCTGCGTTCAGTATCTTCGTCGTTGAGGTACGCGGCGCCGAACTGACCTTCGCTGGACTTGGTCAGGTAACGGAATTCGCCTTCCATCAACAGGCCGCGCTTGCTCATATAGCGCGGGTACAACGTGGCGTCGTAGTTCGGCGCCAGGTTGAAGTAATACGGGGTGACAAGCAGGAAGCCGGTATCGCTGCCGGCGCCGATGGTCGGCGGCAGGAAGCCGGATTGGCGGCGGTCGTCGATCGGGAAATAGATGTACGGCGTGTACAGAACCGGAATGTCCTTGACCCGCAACGTCACGTTGGTCGCGGTACCGAAACCGGTGGCCGGGTTCAAGGTGATGTTGTTGCCCTTGAGCTGCCAGGCGTTGCTGTTCGGTTCGCACGTGGTGTATGTACCATCCTTGAGGCGGATGATCGCGTTCTCGGCACGTTTGGCATATAGCGCGTTACCGCGGATACGCGACTTGTGCATCACGTACTCGGCGTTGTCGACCTTGGCTTCACCGGTGTCGAGCTGTACGTCGGCGTGATCGCCCACGATCAGCGCGCCATTGTCGCGAATGCGCACGTTGCCGGCCAGTTCGCCACGGCTCTCGGCCTGGTACAGGTTCGCTTCGTCGGCTTCGACCTGCATGCTGCCCTGACGCATGACCACGTCACCGGCCAGGGTCGCGACCTGCTCTTCCTGCTTATAGCGGGAGGCCTTGGCGCCGATAAAGGTTGGAGCGTCACTTTTATTCGTCTTGTCGTTCATGCCAGGACGAATCGGTTCGATATAGGAACCAGAGCAGTAAGGACCGGTTTCGGCCAATTGCGCTGCGGTGAGCTTCTCGCGCGGAACCCAGTCGAGGTGGCTGTAGTCTTCACTACGCGACTTCAGGCCGCGGCCCTTGGACTCGGTTACCAGCACAGGCTTGGCACCGGTGTCTTCGCTGGAGGCGGTGCCTGCCGGGGTTTCTCCAGTAGCGGAAACTGCGCTGCCTTCATGCACGGGGCGCGGCGGCAATGCAGCGGCCGGTGCCTTTGGCGCACAGTCCCAGGCACCCGAAGCAGATACTGAGCAGTCATACTGTTCCGCGGCGACCACGAACGACGTGGCCAGGGGTTGCAGGGCCAGCAGACTGCCGGTAACCAACAACGGAAATTTTTTACGAAACGCGGGGGATTTCAATGCCATCTTATTAGTCCGGGCTTCCTGCGTGCCATCTGCCCGCGGTGTGGGCCGCACGCCTCTCGATGGTCTGAAAAAGATGCTGGATAATAAAGCATGACCCGCTTGACGGCTAGCGCCGTCGGAGACCCTTGCAATGCCTGACCAAGATGTACGCTTGCAACACCTGAAAGTTTGGCTCGATGAACAGTTGGCTATCCTCTTTGCAGAACAAGGTTGGGGCGCCGTGCCCCCGGCCACGTTGACCGCGGCCAGTAGCGACGCGAGTTTTCGGCGCTATTTCCGCTGGGAAGGCGCAGGCAGAAGTTTCGTCGTGATGGACGCGCCACCGCCCCAGGAAAACTGCAAACCCTTTGTGGATATCGCTTTTCTGCTGGCGAAATCCGGCATAAACGTGCCGAAAATTTATGCCGAGGACCTCGAGCGCGGTTTCCTTTTGCTCAATGACTTGGGCAACAAGACTTATCTGGACGTGATCGACAGCGAAAATGCCGACGATTTGTTCAAGGATGCCCTGCAAGCGTTGTTGGCTTTCCAGCAATTGCCGATGGTGGCGCCGCTGCCGAGTTATGACGTCGCGCTGCTGCGTCGCGAGCTCGAACTGTTCCCCGAGTGGTACGTGAAGCGCGAACTGGGTATCGAGTTCGATGCTGCGCAGCAGGTGCTCTGGCAGCAGGTCAGCGACCTGCTGATCGACAGCGCTCTGGCTCAGCCTAAAGTCCTGGTGCATCGCGACTACATGCCGCGCAACCTGATGATCAGCGAGCCGAATCCCGGCGTGCTGGATTTCCAGGACGCAGTCTACGGGCCGGTGACCTATGACGTGACCTGCCTGTTCAAGGACGCCTTCCTCAGCTGGCCTGAAGAACGCGTACGCGGCTGGCTGGAGGATTACTGGCAGCAAGYCGGTGCGCTCGACATCCCGGTTCAGCCGGACTTTGAAGACTTTCTGCGCGCCAGCGACCTGATGGGCGTGCAGCGTCACTTGAAAGTCATCGGCATCTTCGCCCGCATTTGCCATCGCGACGGCAAGCCACGCTATCTCGGCGATGTGCCGCGTTTCTTTGCTTATATAGACGCGGTCATTGCCCGTCGTCCTGAACTGGCTGAGCTGGATGTGTTGCTGGCCAGTCTGCGTGCTGGAGTGAAGGCATGAAGGCAATGATTCTGGCGGCGGGTAAAGGCGAGCGCATGCGTCCGCTGACCCTGACCACGCCAAAACCACTGGTTCGTGCCGGCGGAGCGCCCTTGATCGAGTATCACCTGCACGCGCTGGCGGCTGCGGGGTTTACCGAGATCGTGATCAACCATGCCTGGCTCGGTCAGCAGATCGAAGATTATCTGGGCGATGGCTCGAAATATGGCGTGAGCATTCAATATTCGCCGGAAGGTGAACCGCTGGAAACCGGTGGTGGTATTTTCCGCGCGTTGCCGTTGTTGGGTGATGAGGCTTTTGTGGTGGTCAACGGCGACATCTGGACCGACTACGACTTCAGCGTGTTGCACCAGCCCATCGTCGGGCTCGCCCATTTGATCCTGGCGGACAACCCGGCGCATCACCCGAGCGGGGACTTCACTCTGGTCGATGGCCATGTGCAGGACGGTCAGCCGGATACCCCAACCCTGACCTACAGCGGCATCGCCGTGCTGCACCCGCAGCTGTTTGACGGTTGCTCGGCCGGGGCCTTCAAGCTTGCGCCATTGTTGCGCAAAGCCATGGCCGATGGACAAGTGACGGGCGAGCGCCTGAATGGACATTGGGTAGATGTCGGCACTCACGAGCGCCTGGCTGAAGTAGAAACCTTGATAGAAGCGAGACGCTGACATGTTGTGGCCAGGGACTCTGATTGGAGCCGGAGCGGGCTTTGCCATAGCCAGCATTCCGGGGGCCATGCTCGGTGCTTTATTGGGACAGGCGCTGGATCGGCGCTTGCACCTGCAGAGCTGGGCGCATTTATGGGAAAAATTCGGTGGTCGCTCGGTGCTGCGCAACGATGAACTGCTGTTCGTGTTGCTGGGCCGATTGGCCAAGAGTGATGGGCGGGTAGTGGATGGCCACATTCAGCAGGCGCGACAGGAAATGCGTGCGCTGGAGATGACCGAGTCGGCGCAACGTCGGGCGATAGCGGCGTTCAACCGCGGCAAGTCGGGGCGTGATCGGTTGCGTGGCTATCTGCGACGCTTGAGTGCTCAGCCCCATGCCGCGGAAGGCGTGTTGCGTGCCTGTTGGCGGATGGTCTGGGCCGATGGCCGCGCCGGTAGCAGCGAGCGCGAACTGATTGCCCAGTGGGGCAAATGGTTGGGCTGGACGCCGCAACAGGTACAGGCACTGGCGAGTGACTACGAGCCGAAGCGACCATTGGTCAGCAGCGCGATTACGTATCAGGACGCCTTGCGGTTATTGGGAGTGTCGGCGACCAGCGAGCCAGCACAGATCAAACGCGCCTATCGACGCCTGCTCAGTCGCCATCATCCGGACAAGATTGCCGGCAGCGGTGCGACGGCGTTGCAGGTTCGTGAGGCGACGGACAAGACTCGTGAATTGCACAACGCCTACACGTTGATTCGTGAACGGCGGGACTTTCGATAGCAGGGCAGAGTTGTGTCGCCCGCGAATGGGGCGACGCGATCCATCAGTCCGCCGCAGGCTGCGGATTCAACCATCCCCGCACCCGGCGAACCAACTGCTCTTGCTCAGCCTTGGCATTACCCGGCAGTGCCTTGAGCGAGACCTGGCTGAACGCCGATGTCTTCAAACGTTTATTGGCCTGCAAGCGTTCCAGTGCCGCGTTGCGATCCAGTGGTTTGTCCATATAGAAGATGTCGGCAGTCGGCAGCTTGATCGTCGGCGTCAACTCGGCAAGCTCAGGCTTCGCCGTAACAGGCGTCTGGGCGGCGACCATCACGAACTTCTCGACTTGCGATGGCTGCTTCTCGCTCAGATAGCGCGCGGCCCAGTAAGCGCCGGTGCCATGCCCCAGCACGACGACTTTGCGAGCGCTTTGCTGTTCGGCATAAGCGATGGCCGCGTCGATGCGGGCGAAAATTCGCTCGGCGTCGGCTTTGGCGTGTTCTTCGGTGGTTTCGGCGATAGCCTTGTCGGCCACCTCCGCTTCGCCGCCGGCGGCCTGTTCGATGGGCGCCGCGGTGGTCGAGTCTTTGTTGCCGGTATCAGGCGCTTTGGGCGCTGGCGCCACTTCGACGATACGTGGCGCAATGGCTTCGCTTTGCAGGTCCGGCAAGGTGATACTCAGGCTGCTCCACTCGGCGTCCGGCAATTGGCGGCGCAATGGGCTGATTGCTTGCGGCCAGTCAACGGTTTCACCGGCACCCGGGATGATAATCACCGCACCTTTGGGCTCGGCGGTATTGGCCGGTTTCCACAAGGCGAGAAAGCTGTCGGTACCGGCTTGCAGTTGCTGCTGTTCCTGCGCAGGAATTTTTCGCTCAAGTGCCGTCGATTCTTCCTGGCTACGCTCAAGCAGCGGCTGGCGTTCGACCGGTTTTTCTTCGGCGGGCTTTTCCGCAGTGGCAGGTGCCGGGTCGGCCGCCTCGACGGAAAAGGCGCACGGCAGGATCAGCGACAGGCACAATGCTGGCAGTGCCAGGCGGTAGACAGGGGGCATCGGATATTCCAGGCCAGAAGTTAATTCCGGCAGCCTAATGGGTTGGTCAGTATTTGTCAGTGTGTGAGACTTCGATGATGCATTTTCGCTGCCTGTGGGTTATCGGCTGTTTGTGGTTTCCCTTGATGGGCTGGGCGGCTCCCGCGCCACCGGCGCATGTCGTGTCATTGTCTTCGGCGCAACAGCAA
>NZ_JBFTMK010000288.1:0-6373 GCF_056396965.1 Pseudomonas sp. 05N434 | reverse complement strand
GTGTCAGTGAAAACGTGAAAATCGAACCGGCCGCGATCCCCGGAATCGACAGCGGCAGAATTACTTGCATGAAGGTCTGACGCGGCTTGGCGCCCAGATCCGCCGAAGCTTGCAGCAAGGACGGCGGCAGGCGTTCCAGTGACGCCTGGATCGGCAGGATCATGAACGGCAGCCAAATATAGACAAACACCATGAATCGCCCTAGATGCGAGGTCGACAGGGTGCTGCCACCCACTCCCGGCATCCCGAGTACGAACTGCAACACCGGCTCCAGGTTCAGGTACTGAACGAACCACTGGGCCACGCCGCCCTTGGCCAGCAGCAAGGTCCAGGCATAGGCCTTGACGATGTAACTGGCCCACATCGGCATCATCACCGCGATGTAGAAAAACGCCTTGGTGTTGCCGCTGGTGTAGCGCGCCATGTAGTAGGCGATCGGGAAGGCCACGATTGCACTGGCGATCGACACGACGATGGCCATGCTCAGGGTGCGCAGGATGATGTCGAAGTTCGATGGCTGGAACAGCGCTGTGAAGTTCGCCAGGGTCAGGTCGGGGGTGACCGTCATGGTGAAGTCATCGAAGGTGTAGAAGCCTTGCCACAGCAGGGTCAGCAGCGAGCCGAGGTAGATCGCGCCAAACCACAGCAACGGCGGCACCAGCAGCAGCGACAGATACAGGTTCGGCCGCCGGTACAGCAAGTTGGAAAACCGGCGCAGCGGCGAGCCGTTGGCCGGGGTTCGAGAGATCACGCTGTCCATCTCATACCCCGCCTACAACATTGTCGTGCAGCGCAATCATCGCCTCGCGTGCCCAGCGAGCGCTGATGCGTTGCCCGGGCTGATGTTGCGCACTGACGTCCAGCCACTGGACGTTGGCCTGGCTGATGTTCAGGGTCTGGCCGTTTTCCAGCTTCAGTTCATAGCGGGTGGCGCTGCCCTGATACTGGATGTCATGAAGCACGCCGCTGACTTCTATTTCATGGCTGGCCAGCGGCCCTTCGGCGAAACGCACGTGTTCCGGGCGGATCGAAAACGGCTGAGGATTGCCGCTCAACTGCCGGGCCAGATCACCGCGTATCACATTGGACGTGCCGACGAATTCGGCGACGAAGGTGGTTGTCGGTTTCATATAGAGGTGGCGCGGCGTGTCGACCTGTTCGATACGCCCCTTGTTGAACACCGCCACGCGGTCGGACATCGACAACGCTTCGGTCTGGTCGTGGGTGACGAAGATAAAGGTGATGCCGAGCTGACGTTGCAGCTTCTTCAGTTCGCCTTGCATTTGCTCGCGCAGCTTCAGGTCGAGGGCGCCCAAGGGTTCGTCGAGCAACAACACGCGAGGGCGATTGACCAGCGCGCGAGCCAGGGCCACACGCTGGCGTTGGCCGCCCGACAGCTGCACCGGTTTGCGCTCGCCGTAGCCGTTGAGGGCGACCATGTCGAGGGCTTCTTCGGCGCGTTTGTGGCGTTCGCTCTTGCCGACGCCTTTGACTTTCAAACCGTAGGCGACGTTGTCGAGTACGTTCATGTGTGGGAACAGCGCGTAATCCTGGAACACGGTGTTCACGTCGCGCTGATACGGCGGCAGCCCGGCGGCCTCCAAGCCATGGATGCGGATGGAGCCGGTGCTCGGCTGTTCGAAACCGGCGATTAGACGCAGGCAGGTGGTTTTACCTGAGCCAGAAGGGCCCAGCAGGGAAAAGAACTCGCCGTCCTGGATGTCGATGGAAACCCGGTCAACGGCCTTCACCTCACCGAACTGACGGGAAACGTTGGTGAACTGGACTGCAAGCGTCATGGATACGGTGCTCCCAAAAAGCGGGGGCCCATCACAGCGGCCCCTGCCTGGACTTCTGAAAAAGCTGAATCGGTGTGCTTTTTTAGCTGGAATGCTCACTGTGGCGAGGGGGCTTGTCGGACCGCCGCACCGCCCCATTGGGCTGCGTAGCAGCCCTGAAAAGGAGAGCGCGGTTTATCTGTTAGACCGCGGTGACTGGTTCCAGGGCGGCTTCGCCACCCAACGGGGGCAAGCCCCCTCGCCACAAAGCTCCCTCGCCACAAGGGGGTGTATTACCTGCCTCCCATAATCGCGATGTAGTCCTGGGTCCAACGGCTATAAGGCACGTACTTGCCACCCTCAGCCTGCGGGGTTTTCCAGAAGGCGATCTTGTCGAACTGGTCGAAACCGTTGGTCTTGCACCCCTCGGCCCCCAGCAGTTCGCTTGCCTTGCACGCCGCCGGGACCGCCGGCAGCGAGCCGAACCAGGCGGACACATCACCCTGGACCTTCGGCGTCAGCGACCAGTCCATCCATTTGTAAGCACAGTTCGGGTGCTTGGCTTCGGCGTGCATCATGGTGGTGTCGGCCCACCCGGTGGCGCCTTCTTTGGGGATGGTCGAGGCGACTGGCTGTTTCTCGTTCATCAGGCCGTTGACCTGATACGGCCAGGAACTGGAAGCCACCACGCCTTCGTTCTTGAAGTCACTCATCTGCACGGTGGTGTCGTGCCAGTAGCGGTGGATCAACTTTTGCTGGGCGCGCAGCAGGTCGAGAACGGCCTTGTACTGTTTTTCGTCAAGCAGGTAAGGGTCCTTGATGCCCAGTTCCGGCTTGGCGGTTTTCAGGTACAGCGCCGCGTCCGCGATGTAGATCGGGCCGTCATACGCCTGCACGCGGCCCTTGTTGGATTTGCCGTCGGGCAGCTTCTGCTCTTCGAGTATCACGCTCCAACTGGTCGGCGGCTGTTTGAACACGTTGGTGTTGTACATGAGCACATTCGGCCCCCATTGGTACGGGGTGCCATAGGTTTGCTTGTCGACCACGTACCACGGCCCATCCTTCAGGCGCGGATCGAGATTCTTCCAGTTGGGGATCAATGCGGTGTTGATCGGCTGGACGCGCTTGCCGGCGATCAAGCGCAGGGAGGCATCGCCGGACGCCGTCACCAGGTCGTAACCGCCCTTGGCCATCAGGCTGACCATCTCATCGGACGTACCGGCCGTCTTGACGTTGACCTTGCAGCCGGTTTCCTTCTCGAAAGCGCTGACCCAGTCGTAAGCCTTGTCGCTTTCGCCCCGTTCGATATAGCCGGGCCAGGCAACGATATCCAGCTGACCTTCGCCGGCACCGACGGCTTTCAGCGGTTCGGCGGCCTGCAGGCTGGCGCTGGCCAGAAGCGCCGTGGCGATTGCACTGAGCAGTGCGGTCTTGTGTTCGAACATGGGGTTTCCCTCTTCTTTAATTAGGGTCGGGACAGCGTTGAACGGGGTAGTTCGCCACGAGTGGCTTGTTATTAGCGTAGTGCGCTTTGTGGGAGGCTGACCGAGKCCGGGCTGTGTCATGGGTTTATCCAGACTAGTGCCCGATGTCACAGTCGACAAATTTCCAATGCGGGACGTGATGTTTCTGCCGAGTCCGTGCTTTTTATTGGTGGGATGAGAAACGATGCTCAGCGTCTTATAAATGAAACATCGCCCTCAGCTATACTCCCCCGCAATTTGACCCGCACCGAGGACTGACTGTGAAGAACTGGACGTTGCGCCAACGCATTTTGGCGAGCTTTGCGGTAATTATCGCAATCATGCTGCTGATGGTTGTGGTGTCTTTTTCTCGGCTGATGAAGATCGACGCCGGCGCAGAATCGGTTCGCACCGATGCGGTCCCGGGGGTGTATTACAGTTCGATGATCCGCGGTGCGTGGGTCGACAGTTTTAACCTCACCCAACAGCTTGTCGGCCTTTCCGGGCATCGCGAAATGACCGTCGCCGACCAGACCATGTACAAAAGTTTCGAAGAGCGCTTGAACGAGCAAATAGCCAACTACCGTAAAACCATTTTCACGGAGGACGATCGGGCTCTGTTCGAGGAGTTCGAAGTGCGTCATCAGCTCTACAACAAAGAGATGAACAACGTTATCGATCTCTATCAGCGCAAAGAGTACGACCAGGCGGTGCTTGCCCTGGAGCAAAAACTGACGCCGGCCTGGGTCAATGGGCGCATGCAATTGAACAGCCTTCTTGAAAATAATCACGCCCTGGCTGAACAATCCACGCTGGCCATCAGTGACGCGGTGACGGCCGCCAAAATCAGCATGGGCGTCTCTTTGCTGGTGGCAAYCATCGCCGCCGGCCTCTGCGGCCTGCTGCTGATGCGCGCGATCATGGCGCCGATGAATCGCATTGTGGATATCCTCGAAGTCATGCGCACCGGCGATCTCAGCAGTCGCCTGAATCTGGATCGCAAGGACGAATTCGGCGCGGTGGAAACCGGGTTCAACGACATGATGACCGAGCTCACCTCGTTGGTGTCCCAGGCCCAGCGTTCCTCGGTGCAGGTCACCACGTCGGTCACCGAAATCGCCGCGACCTCCAAGCAGCAACAGGCCACCGCCACCGAAACCGCGGCCACCACCACCGAAATCGGTGCGACATCCCGTGAAATTGCCGCCACCTCGCGCGACCTGGTGCGCACCATGACCGAAGTCTCCGCCGCCGCCGACCAGGCTTCGGTGCTGGCCGGTTCTGGTCAGCAAGGCCTGGCGCGTATGGAAGACACCATGCATTCGGTGATGGGCGCGGCAGATCTGGTGAATGCCAAGCTGGCGATCCTCAACGAGAAGGCCGGCAACATCAACCAGGTGGTGGTGACCATCGTCAAAGTCGCCGACCAGACCAACCTGTTGTCCCTGAACGCCGCGATCGAAGCCGAGAAGGCCGGTGAGTATGGTCGCGGGTTTGCCGTGGTCGCCACCGAAGTGCGACGTCTGGCAGACCAGACCGCCGTGGCCACCTACGACATCGAGCAGATGGTGCGCGAGATCCAGTCGGCGGTGTCGGCCGGGGTCATGGGCATGGACAAGTTCTCTGAGGAAGTGCGCCGCGGCATGTCCGAGGTGCAGCAGGTGGGCGAGCAGCTGTCGCAGATCATTCATCAGGTCCAGGCGCTGGCGCCACGGGTGTTGATGGTCAACGAAGGCATGCAGGCCCAGGCCACCGGCGCCGAGCAGATCAACCACGCGCTGGTGCAATTGGGCGATGCCAGCAGCCAGACGGTTGAGTCCCTGCGCCAGGCCAGTTTCGCCATCGACGAACTGAGCCAGGTGGCCGTGGGGCTGCGTGGCGGTGTCTCGCGATTCAAAGTCTGATGAGCGAACTTACGGCCAGGCGCGGCGTGGCGATGCCGGCGAAGCAGTCGTTGTTTCTGGTGTTCCGCATCGGCAGCGAGCGCTACGCCTTGCAGGCCATCGAGGTGGCCGAAGTGCTGCCGCAACTGCCGTTGAAACCCATTCCCCGGGCGCCAGACTGGGTGGCGGGGGTGTTCGCCTATCGCGGCGCGGTGGTGCCGGTGATCGACCTCAGCGCGCTGACGTTTGGCCAACCGGCCCAGGCCCGCACCAGCACGCGGCTGGTGTTGGTGCACTATCGGCCGGATGAGGCAACGCCTGCGCAATTGCTCGGGCTGATTCTGGAGCAGGTCACCGACACGTTGCGCTGCAACCCGGCGGACTTTCAGCCTTATGGCCTGGACAATCGCCAGGCGCCGTACCTCGGCCCGGTGCGCGAAGATGCCCAGGGGCTGCTGCAATGGGTGCGGGTTGCCGATTTACTGGATGCACAGGTTCGCGCCTTATTGTTTCCCTCGCCGCCGCTGGACCTGGCGCAGTTTGAGGAGCAGGGATGAGCAGCGATCAACGGTTTTTCGATTTCCTCAAGGAGCGTATCGGCCTGGATGTCGGCTCGGTCGGCCCGGCGATCATCGAGCGCGCGGTGCGCCAGCGCATTACGGCGGTTCGGGCGCGGACGGCCGATGAGTACTGGCACACTTTGCTGGGCTCGCGCGACGAACAGCAGGCGCTGATCGAAGCGGTGATCGTCCCCGAAACCTGGTTTTTCCGTTACCCGGAATCCTTCGCCACGCTGGCGAAGCTGGCGGCCAAGCGGCTGGCGGCGATCAACAACATGCGCGCCCTGCGGATTCTCAGCTTGCCGTGTTCTACCGGCGAAGAACCGTACTCGATCGCCATGGCATTGCTTGATGCGGGGCTGGCGCCGCACCAGTTCAAGGTCGACGGCATGGACGTCAGCCCGCTGTCGGTGGAAAAGGCCAGGCTCGCGCTGTACGGCAAGAATTCGTTTCGTGGCCAGGACCTCGAGTTTCGCGAGCGCCACTTCACCGCTGAACACGATAGCTATCGCCTCAGCGGGCGCGTGCTCGAACAGGTGCGTTTACAGGTCGGTAACCTGCTGGATCCGACCTTGCTGGTCAACGAGCCGCCCTATGACTTCGTGTTCTGTCGCAACCTGCTGATTTATTTCGACCAGCCGACCCAGCAGCAAGTATTCGAAGTGCTCAAGCGCCTGACTCACGTCGAT